>CABQAB010000040.1 GCA_902461985.1 uncultured Bacteroidales bacterium
ATATACATAGATATAAATCGGCCTTTCACCATTTAGTCTTGCGTCCGGCAGAGGCAGAGTGTATTCAATTTTCTTTTCGCCTTTTTTGAATTCCACGGCCACACACCGTGCATCTCCGGCATTTGCCTCGATCAGGGCATTGTTGGATATGTTCAGCAACGCATCGCAGGGAAGCGATTCGCCGTTCATCACCTCCGCCACACATCTGAGCTCGCGATTTTTTCTGAAGAGTCCGGCTTTGGTGACAACGATTTCACCTTCAATCCGGAGCCTGACAGAGTTCAGCCTGATTTCCGGCAGTTCTTCCAGAGTGATTTCTTTCATTCTGTCCACCAGTTCCCTTTTTTCGATAACAGTGACCGTTTTCTGGAAAACTCTCTTCAGCTCAAGATAGTCATCGTATCTGCTTTCATAGAACTCGATTTTCTTTACGGCAGCGGAAATCCTGTCCTGCTGTTCCTTTATTTTCCTGAACTCGCTTAGTGTCTGATTGCTGAGTCCGTCAATTTTTTCAATGACAAGCCGGGCCCCGCTGATTCCCCTGACAGACGCGAACACTCCCGCCATCCCTTCTTTGTCTCTTTCAAGACTATTCATGACTATACGGCTCGCCTTGGTGGCTTCGGAGGGGATGTCATAGACTGAAAGTTTCTCCCTTGCCTTGTCAAACTCACTGTGCCTCAGATGGTTCTCGGACATTTCTATCATCTCGTCTACATGATGGGAGTCATCAGCGACATTGCGCTGGAGATCGGGCAGGAAACGCTGGTAGGCTTCCCATAATTTTCTGATTTCAGACGCAGATTTTATCCATTTACCAATTGCTGCATCTTTCGATTCGGCACTCTTCTGAATGGCATCAAAATCCGACAGAGATTCGTTCAGGTCGAAACTGTCAGGATAAAACGCCTTGGGAATCTGTGACATTCTGAACGACGGGAGAGAAATGCTCTCAGGATTGCCTAAGGAAGCTCTCAGCATGGCAGTAAAACCATCATCGTCAAATGCGTCTCCGGCGAAAACCGTGAGAGCGAGATTGTCTCCTATAATGCTATCCTTGTATGCGTTTATGGCTGAGACGGTAGCCCTTACTGCATTTTCCTTGACAGAATCCAGGAATTTCCCGACCACATGGCAGCTGAAACGGCGGTCAGGATCGAAAGAATAGCAGAAATCGTCTATGTCAAAGTCTCCGGCAAAATCTGTCTTGATTTTCAGCCACTTTTCGACATTGGCAAACTGCCACGCATATTCATTCTCCTTCTTTTCCGGTGTTGCCAGATAGCCGTTGTTCCTGTCTACCTCGTCTACTACATATCTGACCAGTGCGTATTTGAGAGGTGCCTCGCCCACTCCGTCGATTATGCGGCAGGTCCCGTCCATCAGAAAGACCTCTCCGTCGTACACAGCCGTAGTCAGTCTCAAGGTTGTCCCGGCCGAGACTATTATCAGCTGATGGTCCCCGAAATGAAAGTCCTCTGTACTGTTGGCGCAAGCATATCTGACTATCAGTTCCGACATTGACACTGAATAGGAAACCGTCTTGAACCCATTGGCTTCCATGTCCTGCATGAACAATTTTCTTGATTTGACGGGAACTGATTCAGAAAACACATAGGAAACAGGAATCATACTGGTCCTGTCTCCGGTCTCGCTACTATAGAATGTCCTTATCTCATCAAGAAAGTCCGACTGCCTCAGAAGTTCGAAATATGGCAGGTCGATTCCGTTTATGGCTGACTTGAGCCCTTTATCCAGTGATGGGAAGAAATCTGCATAGAAGCCTGTTTCCTTCCGTACAGCAGATTTGCGGAACTTTGCGGCGTATTCGACGGAATGTCCGGAGCTGTAAAAATACAGCCAAAGACGACTGTCGTCATCTTTGGTGTATTCGTGAAATCTGCCGTCAGCGTCAAAAGCCACGGGCAGGATATAGTCCTGTTCAACTAAAAGCACTAACCGAGGGTCCATGTTAAATCTGTTTCGCGACTATAGGAAGAAGAGTGTTGTTCAGATAACTGAGGGCTGCGGCTATGAATATAGGCATCTTGTAGGCGGCCCCGGTCTGCTCCTGATTCTTTGCCTTGAGGTATTTCATATATTCAGGGTCGTTCTGGATGTATGCAAGGACATTCAGATTATCTTTTCCTCTTTCAAGTCCCCTTATGTCTGACAATATTCCTCCGGAATCCACTTCAATGAATTTCAGGAATATTGCAAGGAATTCGTTGAAATTCTCTAGCTTGTCGGGGAACGACAAATTTATGCCACCGTCGAAGATTTCGTCTGGAATGACTTCCATGTCGTCAAGCATACGGTTTTCTGCACCCGATTTGGTGAACATGAGTCCTTTCTCTCCGACAATGTCGAAATTCTCGATGACAAGACGGCTTTCATCTTCATCATTACGAACAAAACTGCCTCTGTCAGGTGCAATATGCAGCAGCTGTCCGCAGACAAGTCCCATCGCTACTTCCGATTTGTTTTCGATTTTGCTCATGCTCCTTTCATTTTCACTGCTGAAATTGTCCAGAATGAATTTCACGTCCGAGGAACCGAAGCCCGAATTGAAGCAACGTCTGTAATACCGGAGAGCGTCTTCTTCGTACTTGTCAAGCAACCACTCGAACAGTCTGCCGCCCTTGCCATAGTATCTGGTGTGGACTTCCCTGATGGAATCCATGCCGTTTTTCGTGATGACATTTTTTGCAAGTTTGCCGGCATAGAACAGCAGTACGCCTGTCACATACGCTGGAAGTGCGAAAATTGCCGGAACATCTGTATGAAGATATTCATAGAACTGCTCGAAATCACGGGCACTGTGAAGCTGGTCAAAGACACTGTTAAGATAATACGGAGCGCGTCCGTAGACCTGAGGATCCTTGCTGATGATATCGCTGATATTCAGTACTTTGACCGGAGTGATATGTGACTCATGGAAATTATACAGTGCACGCCTGAACTTCTCCGAAGAGTTGATGGCCTTGAAGAAAAAGCCTCCTGCGAGCCGGATCGAACTCTGGGTCATCAGGACATTCTTGTTGTCGCGGTTTCCCATTATAAGCAAGTCACTGGTCGAGCCGCCTATGTCGATACCGAGCGTCAGTCTGGACAAATCCGGTACGCTGTTCTTGGATATCGAATATGAACATACGGATTCGGCTTCAGTGTAGTTTATACGGACAGGACGGGATTTGTCGGAAGATTCTTCAGGATAGCTCGTCGTGTTCTCAAAAGGATAGACAGTTGCATTTTTGTAAATGCCTGATAGACTTTTCCGGTCCTTATTGCTCATTGCACTCGGGAATGACCAGTTCAGCTGGGCAGGAATTGCGTTCGCTTCGACCATATCCGCGCAGATCTGAATCCAGAGCATCCTCATGAATGCAGTTTTACGCTTTTCACTTTCATCCAGCCATTTCATGTTGTAGTGAAGAATGCCTGCATTGGTCCGGATAGTATATTCATCCATCATGATTACCGGGATATTAGATTCATTTACAGGAACGCCCCCGACCAATTCTTTCTTAAGGTCTGCAATGCTCTGTACATTGCCGTCTGCCGTCAGGTACTGAGGGTCGTGCTCATGAAGCCAAGACTTGATCTGACCGTTGTCCGCTACCGTTTCTTCGTTGGATATGAAATACAATTCATCCTTCTGGGCAAGGGAGAGATGCGGGTTTTCAAATCCCACCAGTGCAAGCCGCCTGTTTTTGAACGGCATCGGCACTGAAGTCTCGCTGCTGTCCAGTTTGTAGTAAACACAGGTGTTCGTACTGCCGAAATCTATACCTACAGTCGCTGGTTTAAGATTCTGAATGGATTTGAGGTCCTTCATATACAAAGAGCCGGTCACTGTCCCTTCCGGTGGAGGTGTCTTGACTAACAAGGTACCTCCGTCAATGTCGTGACCTCCCTTGTTCAGTCTGACACTTACAGAGTGCAGCGGTGTTTTTGAAGACAGGATTTCATATTTATGCATGTTTGTCGCCACCCTGTTTACCGGATATTTGACCAGATACATATTTTTAAGGTCAGTTTCAGATATGGAATCGAAATCCGCCCCCTCGAAGTTAGGCAGCATCCTGACACCTGTGACATTCGCAGGGAATTCACTGTAGTAGAAATACTTGTGCCACTGTGGAGACCGGAAATCAGGCCATGTGAACACCTTGCCGTCAGTTTCAGGAATCACATCGAGTTTGTATGTTTTCTTGCATACTGACATGAAGTCCGAACTGCCGTCTATCCGGGCGCGAAAATCCACTTCCACCTTGCCGTCTGGTTTCACCTTGGCAACCAATGACATTCCGCCCGCTGCAGCCATTATGTCAGAAATTGCGTTCGAAAAAACTTTCAGGGCCTTCTTTGTGAACGGCAGAGCAAGATAGTACTCTCCGCCGTCCGTTCTCATGTAATACACAGGAGACTTCGAGTAGTCCCTCAGCGGATCTGCCGTGGACTTCCATGCCGCTATGTATTCACTGTCCATAAAAATATCACTGCTTGATATTTCAATCGGAGACTCCCCTTTTGCCGTAGAAAAAAGATTGGTCCCGTCAAGATAGAACGTGTGCTCATTGTTCATAAGCATTGCGAGCGGTCCCTGAGGCATGGCTACAGCGACTGGTATGCTGGTATTGACTGTTTTCCCGTTCTCAGTGAGTTTTTTCTTCAGTTCTTCTTCCCATCTCCCGAGTTCTGATGACCACGAATCAATAAAGTCCTTGACTGTCGCATAACTAAGTTCAGGATTCTTCAGACATAGTTGCTGAATGTAGTCGAGATAGTACTTGCCAGGGTCAGGCTGCTGGGTCTGACTTGACTTGATATATACGCAGATGTTATGGATAAATGAATGGAGTCTCTGGATGTCATCAAGAGAAATCTTGTTTACGTCCATAGGTGTCGGGTCGCAGAGTTTACCTTCATTGTCAATCCACGGAATTTCCCTTTCGGCTCCCTTGAGGGAATATCCCACAGCCGAGAACAGCAGAGTGTAAGGAGAAGTCGCACCGACAGTCACCCTTGTATTGCGGCCGCTTTCGTCTTTCATGTCATAGTAGAGAATCTGTATGCAGGCAGGATTGTCTCCTTGCGGATTGAGGGGCAGGTTTTTCAGAGTCCAGAGAGCCTGTTCATTGAAAAGCATCTCGCCATAGAGGTTCAGCAGACTCATTTCTCCCCCGTTATCCTCGACTTTACGCCCGGTAAGACTGACCGGCTCCGAGAACTTGAAACTGTCCGGACGCAGGGCATAGGCAGCGACCAGACCTCTCCACTCTGACTTATAGGCCTTATAACACTCATGAAGCACTGATGTTTCAAGTTTTTTTGAGTCCTGGAGCACTGCGCTTCTCGTGAATATCATCCTTGCCCATGGTGAGGGGATTCCGGAGACCATAGCCCTGAGTGCGTCCCTGTTATCTCCGCTACGGCCTTTGCTTGTTTCTATATTATTTATATAGTTTGTGATAGATGCAACACTTCCCCAGTGATTCGGGTCGCCGGCATCAGGCATATCCAGGGAATCCAGCAGCAGCATCCTTTTTTTGTCATCGCTCATATCTTTCGGTTTTATTCTATGTTTTCGTTGAAATACAGTTTGCACAAGGTCGCATAAGTCCTTGCAATCAGGTCATCCATAGTAGTTTTGAGATTCGGGCTGGTTTTCATGAAACAGGACTTGACAACTGAAAAACAGTCCTCGAAAAGCCCGACTTTGAACTGAGGCGGATTGTCGCCTGAATAAAGGTCACGGTTGAACTTGATTTTCCCCAGCTCTTTAGGCGTTTCGCAGTTGAACGGCAGCGAACTGAACAGAATTCCTTCGCCGCCGCGACCTTTATACATCTGAGGCAGCCAGCCTGAAACCAGGAGCCCGTTTGAGGTGGAATAGAGGAACATCTCGAAATATTGCCTCAAAGCCTTGAACTCGTCCTTGTCCACATCGACAGTTTCGAACATGTTAGGCGTGTTTGCAATGTTGTGGAAATACTCGTTGTTGAAGTCCAGAAGGGCTGAAGCCAGAAGAACTCCGAAGTTTTTCTTCAGTTTGTCTGTATGGTCCTGTCCGAAGAGAGTAAAGTCGAGTTTTGAATTTCCATAATTATGCGATATGCAGAAGAATCTGTTGTCACTGTCCTCACTGAATGCTTTGTCTCCCTTTTCTGCTTCATTGAAAAAATGATATGCGGCAAAAGCTGAAAGAAGTTCGATGTAGTCTGCCGGATTCTCCTGTTTCTCTCCTCCGGTAACTCCGGCACTTGTCTTCTTTGTGCCTTTCTCATCCTTCTCAGTCACATCCCTGTTTTCAGAATTCTGCCTTCCAAGCAGATACAACCTTTTGTATGTCTTCTTTACAGTCTCGTCACCATCGTAGAACATGAGCGCAGCCTGCGAATTGATTGCAAAATTATCGCTTTTGGCAACGACTTCTGTCTCAGTCATCTTGTCCACTTTGAAACGGAAATAGTTGGTAAGGACTATAGTCCCGAAAGGATGGTCGCCAACGATATTTGTGCTCTTGTTCCCCATTATTTCAGATGCACGGTCGAATGCCAGGGGAATAACAGGGATCGACGATGCTCCTGTTCCTCCGAAAACCGAGCCGAAAACGAATACAGGCGCTTTGGGAAAGGCATTCAGGTTGTTGATGAATGATTTGAGAGCAAAGGCTGATTTGTCTGTAGAATTGCCGCCAGCCGGACTTGCCTTGTATGCCGCTTTGAGGATTGCGTAGTACATGAGCATAGAACCCATCTGGGTCTGGGCGCGGTAACCATGCTTCAGATTCATGTTCATCACATTCCTGTCAAGGAAAAGGTCCGCCAGGTCAGCTACAGGTGAATCTTCTCTGTGGGCTGCGGCCGTCTGGTAATTAGAGAGGCTGTAGAACGAATCATTGTCAGTGTAACCAGGTGAAAACTCATAATAGTTGATTTTTGCGGAAAACAGAGTGTTCCTTTTGTAATTCCCGCCATTTATCGAGCAATAGCAGTTCTTGAGATTTCTCAGTCTCTTGAAGTTACCGTTACCGCTGTCTGTATCGAGGGCAAGCATTTCAACCTCTGTCTCGTCATACATACCCATAGCGCAGGTATGTATGAAACTTTCCAGACAGCGCATACCTGTGCCTCCGATTCCTATGAGAAATATCTTTTTTGCCATCTTTATCTGTCTTTTTTAGGGAATATTGACTGGAGTTTCGAGCCGATTCGTGCGGTGTAGACTAAAATGAGTCCGGCAATGAAATAAACGGCGGCTCCCGTCACTGCGGCAATAACCATGTGAGTCAGATATTTGCCCACGAATGCCGGTACTGCAATCGCTCTCAGGTAGACGAAGTAGTCAAACACAAGGCTTGCTATCATGGCTACTGCGCCAAGTACGAAGAACCATATTCGCCTTGTTGTTCCTGAGTTATCAGTCTTGCTTGACTGGTATTTCACGAGATTCACTGCCAATAGCATGAGCAGCACAAAAACGATAGAAATGACTGCGTCATAGATGTAAGTTGATGTAATTGCCTGCTGGAGGGCCGGGGCTGTCTTGATTTGTAACATGATTATTGATTTTTAAAGTTTTGACGTTGAAATATACAGGCTGTAGACCACTTTGCCGACAGGACTCATCTGAGGGTCCTGAATTACCTGATTTATACTTTCATAGACTGATGTGTTCAGGGCATAGTTCTGTGCGGCGGAAATTGAGTTCCACTTGAACGAACTGCTGAGTTCCGCATTTGTGGAGAAATTGTTTTCCGCTTCTTCGATAACGAAATCCACTTTCAGAAGGTTAGGGAATTCGGCTGACAGGGCATCCCCCACGCCGTCGAAATCGTCGTCAAGACAGAGGACAATCTCGCCGGTCTCCTCGAATATGTCTTCGTCTATCGAGAAGACGTCTTCAACTTTTTCCAGCCTTCTCAGTCCTGGAACTCTTCCTCCTGCGTATAGACTGTCACAATACTCCTGATACTCTTCGTACACCTGATATACGACAGGTTCCAGTTCTTTGATATAGTAGCAATCCGATTCGTTTCTGTCTATGAAAAGACCTCTGAACACATAACGGATGTCAATGTCATCACCGTCGAGGAAATCACGTATGTCTTTCCAGCCCATTCCGTACTCCTGCACCTCGAAACCCGCGTTTGCTACGCAGTTGTCTGATACGGGAGACAGAGAAGGATTGATGTCCGGGTATTTCTTCGTGGTTCTGACTTCCGGCACACCATCGTACAGATGAAGCATCCTGACACTTTCATCCTTCGGCGCACTTCTTCTGAACCGGTCGTTGATGTTGTTGGAAATTGAAGAATCGGTGAAAAGCATATAATAGCGGTGCTTGGCAAATCTTCCGCTTTCGATATAAGGTTCGCTGTATATGAAGATTTCGTGTCCTTTTTTGATCCAGCAGCGGATTTCTTCAGCCAGATACGGATTGTTGAGGTTGTCCTTAACAATGCCCTGCTGAAAATATTCACCGTCGGTTATCAGAACTGCCTGATGGCTGCCAGCGACAATCATATGTACTGCCTGCTTGATGTCCGCATGGTTCACTTCCCTGACAGAACTCAAAAGTTGGTAGACCTTCTGTCTGTCATCTGTCTCTCGGGTGATTTGGCTTCCCTTGATTGACCAGAACACAGGAGAACAGTCTATGATAGACGGGTGCGTCGCAGTATAATACGGGGATTTCATGGCTTCTGCCACGCAGGTGGAATAGTCAATGAACAAATCAACAGTATCACTGAGTGAAGACACTTTTCCAGGGAAATATTCCTTGTGAAATCTGTTCAGCAAAGAAAGATCAGGAGTAAAACTGATTCCTCCGCAGCCGGCCACCATTGTTGCCAATATAGCAAGAGCAACTAATCCGGACATTTTGTCAATTAGGTTTTTCATATCAGATAAAATGTTTGATTATCTATTCTCCTGTCAATCCACTGACGAAGCCGTCTAACAGAGCCGGCAGTGAATTTCCGATTTCTGTTACAGTGTCCATTATTCTGCTGGCTTCGCGCTTCGTTATAATTCCGTTGATTTTGCCGATTTTCTGGTATATTTCTTGTTTTTCCTCAGGAGTATATGAACTCAGATTAGCGCGGAATTCCTCACTCAGCGTATAATACTCGTCAATAAGAATATCCCATTCCTCATCAGACATTCCTGCACTACATTCTGCTGTGTCGAGAATATTCTGCATTCTTGCTGACATCGGGAGATTTGATACACATGACAAAACGGCAAGGACACTGAGAATCAGTACCATACCTTTAAAGAATGTGGTTTTTGACATATAGTTCATGACAGATGAATTGTTTCTACCAGGACATAAAAAAGTGAGGACTCTCTTACTGTAGCCCCCAGGTATCGCCAAACACCAGCATCCACAAATAAGAAAGTCCACACCGAGCGGTGCGGTTTTCTCATTTTACGTGCAGATGCTCTTTAAAAATTGGCGATTTCAGGGAGCTTCCCGCAAAAAAGAAAACACAATTCGTATGTCTTCAATATGTTATTTCAGGTTCATACACCTATTTATCTTGCAAAGATAATCCATTTTTTGCATATCAATGGTTTTTTCTTAAATATTTTTCCCTATTCCAGGGGTCAGTTTATGACAATCTCGTCGGTGAAGAGCCACTCTTTGACGGGGCCGGGGGCTGCGACCAGGCGTACGAAGCGTGCGGAGCAGTCGCAGACGGAACCGAAAGTCTTGAACAGGAGAGCTTCGTTGTCTGTGCTTATGTCATTCGGGATGACAGCGACGGAGCGGAAATTGAGTCCGTCGTCGGAAACGGAGATTTCAACATGGTCAGGCATATAGACCCACGCACCTTTGCTCTGCATGAAAGTGACCCCTATATAGTGGATGTCCGTTGTTTCGCCGAGGTCTACCGTTACGTCAAAATCAGGGTGGAAACCCTGCCATTTTTTGTCGCCGTAAGTCCAGCCGCCGAGAACGCCGTCGGTAAGGGCCGTTTCACCTGAAGAAAGGTATTTTTCGTTTGCAGGGACGTTGTAGATGACCTTCTTCCCTACTCCGAGGTGCTCTAAAGCAGAAAATGATTCTTTTCTTTCGCCGTATTCATTCGCGAGGTCAAAAACATTATAGCCCTGTTCCTTAAGGCAGGCGTTCGCAACAAGTGCGCGGCTATGGAAGTCTTTGTAATCTTTCAATCCGGCAGACGTCCAACCTGTTTCGGCCAAGGCTATCGCACGTGGCCAGTACATATACTCGCAGTGGCTTTCTGTCGGAATATACTCGGTCCAAAGGCAAGCCTGTATACCCAGAAGATGCTTTGTATCTACACCGTCAGGCAGTCCGTCCTCAGGGTCGTATGAATATACGGTCCGGAGTGGAATGTAGCCTCCAATTGAATGTGGTTCCTTGAACGGAGCGTCCTGGCAATGGTCAAGGTAGCAGTAAGCACCCGGAGCCATAGAT
>CABQAB010000041.1 GCA_902461985.1 uncultured Bacteroidales bacterium
CAGCGTTTCAAAGCGTATCTTGCGAATGCTCTCCGATGAGTACAGGGACGTGCGCATGGGATGGGGAGACAATGCGACCGACCTCGGCGGCAATTACGACTGGCTGGATGGAGTAAGCCGCACAGGCTTTTCACACAAGCATACGGTAGGACTTTCCGGCGGAACAGAAAGGACCAACTACCGTGTGAGCGTGGATTACCGTTATGCAAACGGAATAGACATCCGTTCCGACAGGCGCGAGTACGGCGGACGAGCATCAGTCAACCACAAGACCAAAGGCGGGCTTATGGAGTTCAACGTGAATCTTGCTCCCCGCGTGGTATACAGCAACAATGCTGACTGGAGTGTTTTCAGCAAGGCACTGGATGCCAATCCGACAACACCTCTGATGAATCCTCTCAACCCTTCGAAATACTACGATTTCCTTGGACAGATAGCGGGGTCAAATCCGGTTGAGTATCAGTTGCTTGAAAAAGACAAGACAGATACAAGGATGCTGGACTGGGATGCCACGGCCAGGCTCAATCTGCTTCCTCTGCTTGCGAACAATCCTAATCTGCCGATTACGCTCAATACACAGGTAACATATTCCGACAGGCAGTATAGCTATGACAGTTCAATATTCAAACCGTCTTCCACTACCGGCTCAATCAACGCCGGCCGTACAGGAAGCGCGGTCCGCAAATATGATCTGAACAGGCAGGAAAATGTTGAATGGCTCACCAATTTTACAGGCTCTTTCGGACTCAACAATGTCAAACTGCTTTTAGGCTATAGTTACAGCTACTATCAGAACAGCGGATTCTCTGCTGAAAACCAGGATTTTGCCAATGATGCCGTAGGTGCCGACAATCTCGGTACCGGTGAATTTATGGCCAAGGAGGGTGAAGTCGGCATGAACAGTTACCGCAACAGCAGCAAACTCATTTCCTTCTTCGGCCGCGTGAGTTACGACTGGGACGGAAAATATCTTATGACAGCATCTCTCCGCCGTGAGGGCTCGTCCAAATTCGGAGCGAACCACAAATGGGGCAACTTCCCGGCAGTGTCGGCTGGCTGGCGAATCAGCAGGGAACGCTTCATGGAAGGGACGAAGGGATGGCTTGACGAGCTGAAACTGCGTGCAGACTATGGTGTCACAGGAAATCAGGAGTTTGCCAGCTACCAGTCTATCCCTACAATGACCGGCTACGGCTACTACCTTGTCGATGGCGAGTATATGCAGGTGTGGGGAACTGAAAACAACGTAAATCCGGATCTGCGTTGGGAGAAGAACAAGAACTGGAACATAGGTCTGGATTTCGCTCTGTTCAACAACCGCATCACCGGCTCGCTGAGCTATTTCAACCGTCGTTCCGAGGATTTGCTGGGAACCTATTTCGTGCCTATTCCGCCATACACCCACCAGAACATATTTGTCAATGTGGGCACGATGGCAAACCAGGGCTTTGAGTTTGAACTCAATTTCATCCCTGTGCAGACAAGCAGGTTTACCTACGATTTCAATATCATAGGCTCGACCATGAAAAACGAATTCGTAAGTTTCAGCAACTCGGAATTCGTGGGAAGCGACTATTCCAATCAGGTGGCTGTAGAGGGTCCGTTCCTTGGCTATACCCTCCAGCGCATAGAGGCTGGGCAGTCGATAGGAAACTTCTACATGTGGAAATATGCCGGTATCAATGAGCGCGGAGAATGGATTGTCCAGGATCAGAACGGATATTTGATTGAGCTGTCCCAGGCGACCGACGAAGACCGGCAGATTGTGGGCAATGGTCTTCCGAAGTTTACCATGAGCACCACCCATCATTTCCGCTGGCGTGACTTTGACCTGTCTTTCTTCTTCAGCGGGGCTTTCGGCTTCCAGATATTCAATATCCACGATTATTTCTACGGTACACGCAAGTTCAACGGCAATGTGCTCAAAAAGGCCTACGGCAAAAACTTCAAAGTCTCTGCCACTTCCCCGCATGCTGTAACCGACTACTTTCTTGAGGATGGAGATTATTTCAAACTGGACCAGCTGTCATTGGGATACACCCTGCACACTCCGAAAGCACGCTACATGGACGGGCTGCGTATCTTCGGCACCGTCAACAATGTATTTACGCTTACAAAATTCTCCGGTGTCGATCCTTCCAAATACAGTGTGAACGGACTCGCCCCGGGAGCAAGCGGCAGCCGGAGCTACTACCCTTCGACGCACCAGTTCATCTTAGGAGTACAGCTTGATTTCTAATGTTAAAATGGCATCCGGAAACGGCTTGCCGCAAAATCAACAATACTGATGACACGAAAAATAAGATATATGATAGCAGTCGCTGCACTGTATTCTGCTTCGGTGGCATGTACAAACCTCGATGAGGAACTTTTCAGTTCGGTGACGACGGGAAACTACTACAACACTGCCCGCGATGTCAAACGAATGATTTTCAGACCTTTCGAGCATGCGTTCTGGTCGATTCAGAGCCTTTATACCCTAAACGAACTCAGTGCAGACCAGCTCGTGACCGTGCAGCGTGACGGATGGTGGGACGACGGCGGTTCCTGGCGCAACCTTCACTACCATACTTACGACCGCACCAGCGAAGGACTGGAAGAACTTTATGCTCCGTGGCTGGCCGGTTTCCAGGGCGTGGGAGAATGTAATTTCGTGGTGGAGGAACTGAACCGCCTCGATCTGGCGAAATTCGGTTTCACAGACAACCAGATAAGCAATTACAAGGCCCAGATAAGGGCGCTCAGGGCGTGGTTCTATCTCAGGCTTTTCGACACCTACCGCTATCTGCCGCTTGTGGTGAGTTTCTACGACCAGTCCCTGAATACAAAGGAGCAGGTGGAACCAAAAGTGATTTTTGACTTCATAGAAAAGGAACTGAAGGAGTCCCTTGACGGAATCGTCGAGAAAAGTGCCCTTGGAACGCAGTCCCAGCTTGAAGGGCTGTGGACCAAAGCGGGAGTGGCGTCAATGCTTGTGCGTCTTTATCTCAACGCTGAGGTCTATATAGGCGAGGAGCATTTTGAGGATTGCGAGACATACGCCAGGAATATAGTCAACGGAGAGTATGGTCCCTATAAGATCGCAGACCGTTGGGATGCCATCTTCGACTGGGACAATGATACTTGCGATGAAATGATTTTTGGATTCCCGTCCAAGGGTGGATATACCTACTGGCACTATTCTTCATACATGTTTTGGGATTCAGTTCCGCACAACTACAATCTTATCATAGGCGACACCAAGAGCAAGCCCGGCATCCACAACTGCAAATATGCGGCATCACCGAGCTACGACCTCTACGGCAATCTCTATACCTACAGTCTCGGCATGCCCGTGCAGAAGTTCCGTAAATACCCGGGAGACTACCGCATGATAAATTACCGCAATCTCGACAACAGCAGGCGCGAGGGGATGTTCGTCTATGGCTATCTTGAATACAAAGACCCTCAGACAGGCCAGATGACGAAAAAGACTGCGCCTGAAAGAGCATACACGATTTATATCCGTGATGCCATCGGGCAGTTCCAAGGTACTGATCCGGGGCAGTGGCCTTCCGACAAGGCCAGCAATATGAGAAACGGCGACCACAACTCCGGATGGCACTATGTCAAATATCCTCTCTACCCAGACGGAGAAGAGGGACAGCTCGAAAGCGACTGGGCGGAAATCCGTCTTCCGGAGATCATCTATTCCCTTGCGGAATGTCTGCTGAGGAAAGGGGAGACCACTGAGGCCGCCGAACTTCTCAACGATGTGCGCAGACGTAATTATCCGGAGGCAAAATGGCCGGAGGTACTTTACGCTCCGGAGGGAACGGCCACTCTCGACATGGACGAAATGCTTGACGAGTGGGGACGCGAGTTCTTTGCCGAAGGACGCAGAAGGATTGATCTGATCCGCTTCGGCAAATTCTCGTCCGGACGCTGGTGGGACAAGACTGCCGATGCCGACGACCACTGGCAGATCTTCCCTCTGACCAATTATGTGCTCAATCTTGACCACTCTCTCAAACAGGTTCCGGGATACAATTGATAAAACTGAAACGATATGTTGAAAAAATTTAAACTTTTCGCAGCTCTCATTGCGGCACTTACGGCCTTGTCCGGCTGTCATGATGAGAAGGAACTGATTATAATCGACAAGAACACGCCCCTCAAGGTCTCTGCCCTGTATGTGATGGGAGATGCCAGCGCAGCAGGCTGGGATTTGGGCGCAGGTCTTGAAATGGACCCTGTGCGAGGCACAAACGGTGTATTTACATGGCAGGGGTGGTTGAAGCCTGGATGGTTCATTTTCAGTCTTGACAACAATTCGTGGAACAAGATGATCAGACCGATGGTCGAGAACAGTCCGGTAGGCCTGGACCCTGTCGTCAATGAAACATTCGAATATCCGACTTCCGCCAACACCAACTGGCTCGTGAGAGTGCCAGGTACCTATCATCTTACTGTAGATGTGCCTAACCGCACATTCAGCAGCGAATATGTAGGTTCAGATTCAGGGGAGAGATATGAAACCCTGTACCTTCTCGGCGATGCGACTGTGGCAGACTGGAATCTGGGCTCAGCCATCAGCATGAACAAGGTCGAAGGAGATGACGCTGTGTTCACCTGGGAAGGCCATCTGAAACCGGGATGGATGCTTTTCAGCATTGAGAATACATCTTGGGACAAGCTGGTGAGACCTATTGTCGCGGACACGCCTGTCGGTCTCGACCCTATAGTTGAGCAGCCGTTCGACTATCCTACGGACAAGGACACCAACTGGCTCGTCCAGGAGGAAGGAAATTACTTCATTACCGTAAATATGACAAAATTCACTTTCAGCAGTGAATATGTAAAATAATAACCATGCAAATTTACAAATCTCCGCTGTTGATTACATTCGGATGCAGCACTGAAAACGGGGTGATGATGTCAGCCCTCAAAAATGACAACACCAATATTTACATCGGCATAGGTGACTCGGACGAAGAGTTCGCATAAGCCATAAATAATTATAATCATGAAAACCAATAAATTGATTGCGGCAGCACTTCTGCCCCTGCTTTTCTCCTGTGCAAAGGATAACCGTCCTGACGGAAACGGCGGCAATGATAATCAGAAACAGGAATTTTCAATAACCGTAAGTCCTCAGACTGCCAAAGCCGGCTATGAGGACGGCAAGGGTGTAGTGTGGATTCCGGGAAGGAGTGCGTCTATACTTGCCGACGGCTCAGCTCCAATAGCTTCCTCTGCACTTTCGACAATTTCGGACGACAAGTTTTCTGCGACTTTCACTTTCGAGGCAGAGGAAGGAACCTATCGCCTTTTCTATCCGTACAACGGAGCTTCATCTTACGACAACTATTGTGTCGATGTTCCTTTAGTCCAGAACCAGCTTTCCGAGGGAAATTCCGCCGACATCATAGCTGTCCTTGCAGACGAAGACGTGCAGCTCTCAGCCGGAAATCCCGAAGTCGGAGGTTTGACCTATCATGCAGTCGGCTCCTACCTGCGCTTTCTCGTCTATAACGAAGCACCGGAAGGCGGCAGCCTGATTCCTGTGGCCGAAGACGAGGTCGTGGAGGCAATAAGGATTTCCGTGCCGGGCTCATCTGTGGCAGGTAAATACATTGTGAAGAACGACGGTACGGCGACTGTTTCTCAGCGCAGCGAGGGCGAAGTGCGCGTGAATCTTTCCACTCCGTGTGCCGTGGCCTCATCAGCTTCCTCGGCATCGCAGATTTATGCTGCCGTTCTTTGCGGAGACTACACGGGAGTGAACTACACCGTGGTTACCAACAAGAAGGAGTACAAATTCACTTCTGCAGAAGCCAGATCATTCGTAAACGGCGAAATCAAGGATGTCGTCCTCAATCTTTCAAATGCTCCTATATGCAGGAATCTGTATTTGTTAGGAGATGCCACGGAGATTGGCTGGGCGGAAAACAACCATATTGAAATGGAGAACGTTGCAAATGGCATATTCTCCTGGGAAGGACATCTGAACCCTGGCTGGTTTGGCTTGAGCCTCGATAAAGACGGATGGGGCAACCAGCTGAGACCGGTGAAAAACGACAGCCCGATCGGTCCGACGGCCGTTGCTGATGACAAATTCGATGCTGTTGAAGTCACCGGAGACACTCACTGGCAGGTTAAAGTTGCTGGCACTTACAAACTTACCGTGAATATGTCCACTCTCACCTTAAGCAGCGAAATGATAGAACCTGACGCTTTCCTCATGTGGGGTGACTTTAACAAGTGGAACTGGGATGAAGCTGTCACGATAGCCCGCGCTGAGGGTTCGGATGAATACATCTGGCAGGGAGCTCTGGGTGAAGGCGGTGTCTATTTCCTTCTCAATAAAACGTATGACTTTATGCTGAGACCGGAGAAGACGGTGAATGTACAGGAACCAAAAGTTTTCACTGACAATCTTGATTTCCGTGCTATTGACACTCAATGGTATATATGGCCGGGCGGAAATTTCAGAATCACTCTTAACTGGAAAGCCCGCACTGTCAAATTCGAGGTCGTAGAATAGTCTGCCTAAATCCGATGATAATGAAAAAATATTATGGAATGGCGTGTCTTGCTGCTCTCCTGCTTGCTCTTGTCTCGACAGCCGGATGCGCGAACAAAAGTTATTATGAGATGATATATCCGACAGATGTCGCGTCCGAGCCTTTGCCTGAAGGTCTGCCCGATGTCGGAAATATCCACACATACAAGGCTCCGCTGTACTGGACTGTATATGAGTACATGATAACAAACCAGATCGCGGGCACGGAACCCATCATGAATATGGACGAGTGGGTCGAGACCCTGGACTGGATAAAGTTGAATCTCCTTCCCTACGGCTATGATATGGTCTGCACCGACGGTGCGGGCGCGACTTATGCCGATGATGGAGGCGTCTATATGACCAGAAGGTCTGCGACCGAGACAAGAGAACTGGTGCGTCTTGCCCATGAGAGGGGCATCAAGGTAGGAATCTACGACAATCCGATGTGGCAGTTGAACAACGGCACGAGCGAAGATATGCTCGTGCCGGGCACTGTCCACACTTTGGGCTCGCTGAAATATGATCCGGCTGTTGACAAGGTCTATTATCCGAATGTGGAGCAGGACTGGTGGTTCAACTGGTACATCGCGAGCCATCCGGGAGGACGCGAACTCATTGACGGTTTCTTCAAATACTACCACGATCTGGGAGTGGATATGATACGTATGGACTTCCTCTGCTGGTATGAAGAGGGCTGGAGCCGTGTCGAGAAAGACTATTGCAGCAGGGGATACGGAAGGGCCAATTATGCGCGGCTTCTCGGCTGGTGTGCAGAGTCAGCGAAGAAGTACGGAATATTCCTTTCTCTCGTTATGCCGAATATGTACAATGATGCGGAACTTGAAGCCCGCTACGGACACATGGCCCGTATCGTCTCCGACACATACATCGGGACATGGAAACACACCTCTTCTGACGGTCGCGGCAGTTCATGGAAGAACTGGCCGAACTGTATCAATATGTTCGACGGCTTTACGTACTGGAGTCATTTGACAGGAAAGGACAGACTCATTCCAGACGGTGACGCCACAAGGCTCAACACTTTGGAGACCGATGACGAGAAGGAGTTCACGATTTCCATCCAGCTTCTTGCCGGAGGCCCGATTGCGGCAAGCGACAGACCTTCTACAATAGGAGACAATATGCGTTTCTATCAGAACCGCGAAATGCTTGCACTCAACTACGACCATTTTGTCGGCAAGCCAATGGATGACAGACTCAACAGCCCAGGCAGCAATATCTGGCACGGTGCACTGAGCAATGGTGACTACATTATAGGTTTCTTCAACCGTGATGACGAGGAACAGAGTTTCGACCTCGATTTTTCCGAACTGGGTCTCGAAGGCGAATACAAAGTCAGGGACCTGTGGAGGCACAGGGACGAGGGAACAGCAACTTCCCTGCATCCAAGAGTGCCTGCCCATGGCTGTAAGATTGTAAAACTCTCCAAATAATGATAATGAGTATGAGAACCTCATTCCTTCGTGCTGTGGTAATGCTTTTTGCCGCGTTATCCTGTTCGCCTCGCCGGGCCGTTGAAGCAGAATACAATGTCGTGCCTCTTCCTGACGAGATTGAACTGGACGCCGGCAAGCCTTTCCATTTTTCACCGAAGACCTGTGTGGTGGCTTCGGACAGCGCACAACTCGTGAACGCCGGACTTTTTGCGGACTATGTGAAGACTATGACCGGCTTCAGACCGGAAATCACGGAAGATGCCCCTGCAGAGAATTATATAAGACTTGTTGCGGACAGACAGATGCCGCAGGCTGAAAGCTATCGGATCAATGTGAACTCCGACAGCATCGTAGTCTGCGGGGCTGACCCTGCCGGTACATTTTATGGTCTTCAGACACTGCGTAAAGCCATCCGTGGCTCAAAGGGAGAGGATGTGCTCTATCCGGCCGCAGTCATTAAAGGCTCTCCTCTCTTTTCCTACAGAGGAGCCCTTTTAGACTGCGCCAGGCATTTCTTCCCTGTGGATTCCGTGAAGATCTGGATAGATATGCTTGCTCTTCACAACATCAACACTTTCCATTGGCACCTGACCGACGACCAGGGCTGGAGGCTTGAAATCAAGAGCCGTCCGAAACTGACTGAAATCGGTTCGGAGCGTCCCTGCACTATCATAGGAACAACTGAAGAATATGACAGCATTCCGCATTGCGGCTACTACTCTCAGGAGCAGGTCAGGGACATCGTTGCGTACGCGGCTGCCCGCCATATATCGGTCGTTCCAGAGATAGACCTGCCGGGACACATGCTGGCGGCTCTTGCGAGCTATCCCCAGCTCGGATGTACCGGAGGACCCTATGAGGTCATGTGCCGCTGGGGCGGAAGCGCAGACATACTCTGCGCGGGCAGCGACAGCGTGTATGCCTTCATCAATGATGTTCTTGATGAGGTCGTTGAACTTTTCCCTTCGGAGTACGTTCATCTCGGCGGGGATGAGGCTCATTACGACCAGTGGGAGAAATGCCCTAAGTGCCAGAGGAAAATCCGGGAACTGGGTCTTGAATCAGACGGCAGGAGTTCGGCGGAGCAGAAACTACAGGACTATGTCATGAGGTATGCCGCCGACAGACTTGTTTCCAAAGGCCGCAAAATCATCGGCTGGGACGAGGTGATAGGCAACGGTGCCGACAAAAGCACGGTTGTCATGGGCTGGAGAGGTCCACACGGCGGTTACGACGGTGCCCGTATGGGATATAAGGTCATCAAGGCATCCAACTGGTATCTCTATCTGGACTACAAGGAGGATTGGGACGATGTCGTCGGACCGCCGTATGGCCGTGTCACGCCGCTCGATTCTACCTACAACTACACACCTGTCCTGCCGGACTATACGCCGGACCAGGCTGCCGACGTAATCGGTGTGCAATGCTGTCTGTGGACGGAGTATCTGCCTACATTCAAAGATGTCGAGGGCAAGGCTCTGCCACGTATGGCTGCTGTGTCCGAACTTCAGTGGTGCGATGCTCCTAAAGATTTCGAAAACTTCAGACATCGTCTTGAGGGCCTTCTGAAAATATATGAGGCTGAGGGATATGACTACCGCCCTCTGTAACTTCTTAAACGACATCGGATGAAATATTTTACCTCCATTATTATCCTTTTGGCCGGTATGACAGCATTCGGGTCGCCACACCGCTTCTATGCAGTCGAGGAAGGTGGCGATGGCAGTGCTCCGGGCATAGAACATACAATCAGTATTGACACTGTCGGAGGGGTCGAGACTGTGACTATCACTCTGCGCAACCACAGGCATCTGCCGTTCCAGCCGGTCAAAGCCGGTCTGAAGCTTGGCATCGATACCTATATGGACCATTATCCGGAGTGGTATGACAAGTATTTCCCGACCCTTGCAGTTTGCGAAGCGGACCATTTCTACGGCTATTTCCAGTCGCCTTCCGGGAAGGTCAAGGCGGTTGTGTCTGCAGATCCTGTGGCATCGTGGAGCATTGACTACAATTTAGGCTACAAGACCCCTGAATATTGGTTCTATGGGCACAGAATCGAGTGTTTCAATCTTGATGTGCTCTGCCGGGGTCCTCTGCCGGAACATCATCCACAGGGCCTGTGGCAGCTCGCGCCGGGTGAGGAACGTTCGTGGACGGTACGGATCATTGATCTTGACAGCATAGACTCTTTTGAGGAGACTGTCTGGAGGCAGACAGGAGCTCCCGTGATTTCCATGGAGAACACTTCCTGTGCAGCCGGAGATTCACTGGTGATTGATGTCTGGGGCAATGCTCCGGAGATGACGGTGGAGGGAAGAAAGATTGCACTGCAGAAGGTGACCGGTGACTTGTGGCGTGGAACCTACTGCGCGGTGGAGCCGGGAATCAAGCCGGTGAAAGTGCTGGACCGCGGTCGCAGTGCCTCCGGCACTGTGGTGGTGCGCC
>CABQAB010000042.1 GCA_902461985.1 uncultured Bacteroidales bacterium
AGCCGCTCCGTCCTTCAGAATGTCGAATGAGGCGATGTCTGCCGGATTGACGTTCTGCAGACTTCCTCCAGGGATGCCGTCGATAACGATAAGAGGACCGAGACCGGCCTGACGGGAACTGACTCCGCGAACCTGGATGCTTGACATGGAGTTCGGGTCGGCTGAGCCGGTGTTCACAATCGACACGCCCGAAACCTTGCCCTTGATGAGCGCCGCCGGGTCTGCCGCGCTGATGCTGAGAAAATTCTTCTCGCCCACATGGGTAATCGCCGATGTGAGCTCCTTCTTGTCCATTGTCCCGTAGCCTATCACGACAACTTCGTTCAGGATGTTGATGTCCTCCCTCAGGGTGACGTTCATTTCACCTGAATTGTCCACAGGCATAGTCACCGAATTGAATCCAATGTAGGAAAATTCGAGCCTGGTGCCTGCAGGTACTTCAATCTCATAATTTCCGTCTATGTCGGTGACCACTCCGTCTTTGCCGTTGTTCCAGAGGACGGAAGCCCCCGCCAGAGGCTCACCTTTGGCATCAGTCACTCTGCCCCGGACCCTAAGCTTTGCCCCCCCCGATTGGGAATACGGCTTTGCTTTCGGAGCCATGGAAATCACGATGTTCGATTTCTGTATTTCGTAGGCGATTCCGAGCGGAGTCAGCAAAGCGCTGCAGACCTCTTCAGTGGTGGCATTCTTGATTTTGATGCTGACGTTCCTTGAATAGTCGACGTCTTTGTTGAAGAAAAGATACTGTGTCTGACGTTCTATATCCGTCAATGCCTGTTTGAGAGGCACGTTCTTCAATGACAGGGTGACACGTTTTTCCTGCTTTGAAGACTTTGCGTCAAGCTTTTGCATACCGCCGGCGCAAAGAACGGATACAAAACAAACCATTCCACATAACACTTTGTGGAGAAATGTTTTTTTCATACTTTTGCAGAATATTTTGGTAATAAGTTCTTTAGTGTTTTATCGGGCTTTTACCTTCGGCCTGCGGATGGGGGAAACATACGCAGGCTTTTTGCGGTTCTGCCGCATTATGTGTTTTTGTCCATAGGCATTTACTTTATATAAATTATTCCGTTCTGTCTGTCATTGGTGTAGCTGAAACCGGACATGCTGCTGAGCAGCCCCATAGCATGGTCGATTCCATCCGATATTCTCACTTTTCCGCCGACATATCTTATTTCTGGCATATCAGTTCTCTGAACGATTATTTTCACTCCGTAGGCGTTTTCAATCTTCCTGACAATCTTGCCGAAGTCGGTTCCGCTTATGTCGAGAATGCCGTCCACCCACAGAATGGACTCTGAAGCATCAACCTTTTCCACTGACAGAGCACCATTGTGCATAAAAACTTTATGGTCCGGAGTGATTGTCACACTTTTTCCCGGGTCGTTCAGGCTTGTCACCTTGACACTTCCTTCAATGAGGGTGGTGCTGAACTCTTCCTCGTCCGCATACACGTCGAAAACGGTTCCCAGCACCTCGATATCGGCAGAGCCTGTACTGACCACGAACGGCCGGCGCTCATCCCTCGTCACCTCAAAGCAGGCTTCACCTTCAAGATGGACTTCGCGTGAAGAAGACGAGAATGACTGGGGATATTTGAGTTTTGCGCCTGAATTGAGCTTCGCGACCGTTCCATCCTCCAATGTGATGTCCATACGGTGTCCTGCAGGAATTTCAAGCGTAATCATCGATTCTGCCAGTTTGTTGTCGTATCTCTCGTCCGCGGAGAACCATATTCCTACTGCAATTACGGCTACGGCAGCTACGTTCGCAAGGGCATACAGAACCTTGCGGACCCTGCTTTTTCCACCGGCCGGTTGCAGAGAAGCTCCCGTTTCAAAAAGACTGATCGGAGCGGTCATCACAAAGGCCTCATAGAGTTCACTCGCCTCCCGAAAAAGCTTTTTGTTTTCTTCGTTGTTTTCCAGCCATTCAGAAATGGCGATTTTCTCTTCACGGGACGCTTTTCCTCTGAAATATTTGTACAAACTGTCCTCTGTAATATCCATCGCAGCATGTATTTTATACCTGTTCTATATAGAAGAGTACTCGAACTGCACAAATTGACGCGAAAATTTCAACTTTTTTATCATCTGCCGCGAAAGAGGGAAAAAACCTCCTGCAGGCTTGTAATTTCTCATTGCTTTCTATACCTTTGTCCACCCCGCGGAAAGAAAACATGTCTCTTTCATATGCCACAGATCAAGAAAACTTACACGATTGCCGATGACGCCTTGCAGCATATCTTTGCAGAGCGCCCCAGATTCATCGCACTGGCCGTAAGATATATAGGAGACCGGGACGAGGCTGAGGACATTTTCCAGAACTGCGCTTTGGACCTTATGAAAACCTTGCAGGGGGACAAGGAAATCGAAAACCTTGACGCATACTTCGCCTGTGCCATCAAAAACAGATGCCGCCGCCACATACTGCAGCGGGACAGCGAAACTCAGATGAAGACCCTCAGGGAGCAGGAACTCGAATATCTTTCGCATCTCGACAATTATGAGGCCGACAAAAGAATGGACTGCGCCACACTACTGGACAACTGCAGGGAAAGGCTGCCGGAACTGACATTCGAAGTTTACGCGGACAAAAAATTCAACGGACTTGACTATAAAACTATTGCCCGGAAATTCAACATAACGGAACGCCGGGTGAATACAGAAATACAGAAAGCCTCCAAAGTCTTCCGGGAAGAATTCAGCTGCTACAGCCTCAAATATCTCACGCTTCTCGCTCTCCTGTTCCTTCACATTTGAGCATCACCGGGAGCTGAAAAACTGTAACATTTTCCATTTTCCGACAATTTCCCGCTAAAACATTTTCCATTTTCCGACAAATTCCAGCTAAAACATTTTCCATTTTTCGACAAAATACTTATTTTTGCCGTAGATGAACAGTTTTCAGTTATGCCAGAAAAAATATTCAAACGCAAAATCTACACAAGAATGCTTCAATGGAAGCATGAGAGTGACGGGCACACGGCTCTTTTGATAAAAGGTGCGCGGCGAATCGGGAAATCAACTATTGTCGAGGAATTTGCCCGCAAGGAGTATGAATCCTGCATCATCATAGATTTTTCGATAGCAGACGATGCGGTCAAAGAGTTGTTTGCACATATTTCTGATCTGAATTACTTTTTTTTACGAATCCAGTCATTGTTCAATGTGTCACTGCATGAACGAAAATCTGTCATAGTATTCGATGAAGTACAATTATATCCTCCAGCACGACAGGCAATCAAGCATCTTGTAAAGGACCACAGATATGACTATATAGAAACCGGTTCCCTTCTTTCCATCAAAAAAAATGTGAAAGGAATCGTAATACCGAGTGAAGAAACTCGTATCGCGATGTATCCACTTGACTACGAAGAGTTCTTATGGGCTATCGGCAAGGCTCATACCTATGAGTTTATACGATACTCGTATCAGAACTTCAAGTCTCCGGGAGACGCCGCCAATCGTGGCCTTATGCGCAATTTCCGTCTATATATGCTGATTGGAGGTATGCCGCAGGCCATAAATGCGTACCTTGAATCAAATGATTTTTCAGTCATAGATGCAGTAAAACGGAATATTCTCGAACTGTATATCGATGATTTCCGCAAAATCGACCCGACAGGACGTACTTCACGTTTGTTTACCTCGATTCCGGCAGAACTCTCCCGCAACACAGCACGATATAAGGTCGGAAGCGTAATTGAAAACGCGACTGCTTTAAGATTCAGTGAATTGCTTATGGATATGGCTGATTCCATGACAGTAAACTTTGCATACCATGCCGATGATCCCAATGTAGGATTCTCGCTTCATGCCAATTACAACTATTTCAAGATGTATCTTGCCGATACGGGATTATTCGTTACGCTCGCTTTTATGGACCGCGACTATACGGATAACGTAATATATAAAAAACTCCTTTCCGACAAGCTCAGCACCGATTTGGGATATGTTTACGAAAATGCAGTCGCTCAAATGCTTAAAAGTGCAGGGAATGAGCTTTTTTACTATACGTTCAAGGAAGAAACGTTGAATGAAGATGAACGGACTAAGACTGTACGCAATTATGAAATAGATTTTCTGCTTTCGCGTAAAGACAAGATATGCCCTGTCGAAGTCAAGTCTTCCGGGTATAACTCACACAAATCACTCGACAAATTCCAGCAGAAGTTTTCAGAAAGAATCCTTCACAGGTATCTTCTCTACACCAAGGAACTGAAGAAAGACAAGGATATTTTTTGCGTGCCGGCATATATGACGGAATTATTATAAGAGTATCTCACGATACTCGCACTTCTGTTACTCCACATTTGATTGGATGTACCTCTTCTAAACCTGCTTGACAAGTTTGACAGTCGGCAAAAGAATCGGGATTTCGATGTATCTCGGGGCAGATTCCGAGGTGTCTGGATTCTCATACCTCCAGAAAAGCAGGAAGCGAACCTTTGACTCCACCGGAACATAGCCGAACTTCGCGAGTTTCCCAATCTTATGCCTGAATGCCTCCGAGAATTTTGCCACCGGCTGTGAATATCCGTTAATCTGCGTGGACAGGACGTCACCTGACACTGTAAGTTCATCCCCGGAACGCAGCCTTGAAATCAGTTCGCCCTTTCCCTTGAAAAACGCAAGATTTACGTCCCTATGCGACATTTGAAGCGACAGTTCGTCAGGCACAGGCCATTCAGTTGTATCTACAGTCACATTCTGAAGCCTCATGGCATCAAAGATTCCGTTGTCGAAATGTACTGACAGATGTTTCTTCGCCCTCGTCATCCCCACATAAACCGCCCTTCTCTCCTTATCGGTGATAGGCTCAGGCATCTTGCGAAGCACGAGATATACATTGTCAAACTCGCAACCCTTGGACTTATGGATGGTTGACACAACGACTTCATCCTTGCCATGCCGACTGAAATCGCTCAGTTGCGACTCCCTGAAGAAATTGAAAAGATCGGAGACATACTTTCCGCGAGGATATTCATTTTCAAACGATGAAATGCAGTCCATACATGTCTGGAAACTCCTTCCTCTACCGTATTCTTCCTCAACCAGCCGTTTCGCATGAGCCCAGACATCATCAAGGATGACAGTCGAGCAGTTGGCACGTATGTCGGAATAAAAACAATGAAGTTCCGCAAGGTCATTTAGCGCAAAACTGTCGTTGGATTGAATCAGACGGGCTTTTCTTCCGGCTCGAATAAGCGAAGCACATACAATCAGAGCATCGTCATTGGTGAGAGTCAGCACAGCTGTAGTCCCGGAAAGGTTGTCCGAAAGAAGTTCCTTCACTGCCGCAAATTCGTAATTTTCGTTTCTATGTCTTGTCAGACGTACCGATCCTTCGAGTTCCCGGTTCACGCACACAATGGGATTCAACTTCAAGCGACCGCCTATGGTACGGACAAAAAGATTGGCAAAGTCAATCACCGGAACGCAACTGCGGAAGTTATCAAGCATTGAATAGACCATAGCCCCATAATCCCGGATCAGACTGCCCATATATTTTGAATCCGAACCACGAAACTCGTATATATTCTGGTCGTCGTCGCCAACCGCGATTACCCTGAGATCTTCGTTATTACGCACAAGTTCCTGAACCAGAGCAAATTCCTCCTCGCTCATATCTTGAGCCTCGTCGATAACAAGAATCGATTTCGTGATTCTGCAACGCTCCACCTCACCGGAACGGATGGACTCGACAGCTTTTTTCACCACCTCGTCCGAATCGTCCACAGACCCGATTTTGCCCATCAAGTCAAAGCAATAGGAATGGAACGTGCGGATTTCCACATACTCGGCGGCATTCCCTATAAGATCCCGCAGGCGTTTCTTGAACTCAGTGGCTGCAGCCCTCGAAAATGTCAGCATCAGGAGTTGCTCCGACTTCACATCCTCCATCAGAATCAACGAAGCGAGTTTGCGGACAAGCAGGTATGTCTTTCCGCTGCCCGGACCGGCCGGGACAACAATAAAGCGCGAATCCTTGTCCTCTATGACCGAACGCTGGGCCGGAGTTAGACTGCCGAAAATATCGCGGTATTTCTGAGGACTAACGTTTCTGGAAATCTCCTGTTGTTCCATGCCGTCGAAGTATTTCCGGATAAAAGCCCTGAAATCCATCACAAAATAGTCATGAACAAAGCCCAAAGCCGCTTTTTCGTCAGAAACCATCAGGTTGGCGTATTTTCCGACAATATGGATCTGCTGGATACGCTGTTTGTAAAAGGCGTCCAGATTCATATAGTCGTCCTTCTTGTAACGGCTGCGGTTGTCGCGGTTGAGCCGTTCAATCTGAAGTTTGTTATAAAGGACCATAAAACCGCCCTCTATTGTGACAATTCCGGATTTGGCAAGGAACAGCAAGCTCTCCTCAACATCCGCAATTTCCGCGTGCAAGTCTCCGAGCAGAGCGTGCTCATGATTGAACTTATCCATCAGAGACACAAGCGAAAACTGCAATACCTTCTCCTCGCCCTGCCTGTCCATCGACATCTTGCGGAAACTCCAGACAATATAACGGGAAACCGCGCAACGAAGTTCAAACCTTTCGCGAAACTTTTTGAGCTCGATTTGTGGTTTTATGTGGATATATTCTTGTGACAGAGCACACTTTTCGATATATCCCTCAATCATCCAGAAAAAGAGGACCGTCCGGATGTCCTTGACTGTGGATTTGCCAATTTCTTCAGACTCCAACGCATTCTCATTCAATTCTTTAAGCCCATATTGACTCTGCGGGGAATTCTCAAGCACAGTCAGCAGGAACCCCTCAATCCTGAGCATAGGTTCAAGCCGCAGGAGAAGATTGTTGCGGATGTAGGCCGTCATGTCATTGTCTGTCGAAAGTATTTTCGAAGAACGCATCTTTTCGACGACACGAATCACCTTGCCAGTCTCGATACCGAGCATATCCGAAAGATAGTCAATCCGCGACTCCGCCTCCGCTGTCCCGGCCTGTGCACGGCTGCGTTCCGAAATCAGGGATTTGATGATGCGTGTCGCGTCACGTTTCTCATCGTCGCTCATATTGTCGTCGGAGTTGATGGCCTGGACCGCCTGGTCCATATTCTGAGGCCGTATGCTCGTGGCAAAAATTCTCGGACTATTCATTCCGCGACGGATATAACCTGCATTCTCAAGTGCGGCAATGGCACTCTTCACCTTCGTCTCCACATCCCTGATGTCATCCCATCCGGCTTTACGGGCAATCTCAAGGGCAGAAATACTGATATTGTCGCGTCTCTG
Source organism: uncultured Bacteroidales bacterium (assembly GCA_902461985.1). Lineage (GTDB taxonomy): Bacteria > Bacteroidota > Bacteroidia > Bacteroidales > UBA932 > Cryptobacteroides. The sequence goes on from CABQAB010000042.1 coordinate 7,263, forward strand.
AGTAAGATTCTTGACAGCTCTCCACACCTGATTGATTTCGCTCAGGGTGAGTTTTGTCTGATTCAAGAGGATGAAATGCCGATTGAGATCATCGTCGTTGTAAAGGACATAGCAATCCGCTTCAGAATGGATATCGCGTCCGGCACGCCCCGCCTCCTGGATATAATTTTCAAGAGAATCAGAAATTTCGTAATGGATTACGAGCCCGACATCACTTTTGTCCACGCCCATTCCAAAGGCTGATGTTGCGACGATGACCCGCACACTGTTATCCATAAATGCCTCCTGTGCGTGTACCTTGACGCGGGTTTCCATCTGGCCATGGAACGCAAGTGACTGTATACCATCACATTTAAGTCTTTGCGCGAGATCTTCGGCCGTTTTGGTCCTTGTTACATAAACGATTGTCGGACAGGAGCTGTCGTTCACAAGGTTACGCAGAGTCTGATATTTTTCCTCGTTGTTGCCCCTATACAAAACAGTATAATGGAGATTGGTCCGCTCGGCATCGGTGGTAAAATGTTTAAGCTGCAATCCGAGCCGGTCACGGAAATAGTCGCAGATGTCGCTGACGACCTTTGGCTTTGCAGTCGCGGTGAAACAGGAAACCGGGATCGGAGTATCGAGGCCCTTGAGTTTTTGAAGAGACTTTATGAAATCGGCGATATGGAGATACTCCACCCTGAAATCCTGTCCCCAGGCGGAAAAACAATGGGCTTCGTCAATCACAAAACGCGACACGGTGCGGGAGAGAAGGATTTTCTCTATGGTCTTGGAACGAAGTTGCTCCGGGGCGATGTATAGCATAGACACCTCGCCGTTACTCACACGTTCAAGTGCATTCTGGCGTTCCACAGGCGAGAGAAGTCCGTTGATATAAACTGCATCGGCAATGCCCTTTTTCTCCAGATTCTCCACCTGGTCCTTCATCAGGGACTGCAGCGGTGAAATCACAATCGTCAATCCTCTTTCCGTCTCCCCGGCAACAAGGGCAGGCAACTGAAAGGTCAGGGATTTTCCGCCACCAGTCGGGAAGATGGCAAGCAGAGACTCCCCCGCCATTGCTGAACGGACGGCTTTCTCCTGAAGAGGCTCGCCACCGAACTTGCGGAAAGCATCGTACCCGAACCATTTTTTAAGCGCCTTCACAGGGTCAAGTACCTCAGAGCAGTACGGACAGGTAGTCTTCCCGCACGAGCTGGACCTAAGCCTGTGCATAATCCGCTCGACTGCAGGATAATTCTTCAGAACCCACGGAGGAGTGATTGAATTACGGTCTCCGGTACGGATGAGCGACGCCGCATAGGCACATTCCACACTGTTGTGCTTCAGAAAATGCTCTACATCGCAGTCTGGACACACGAGAGAGTCCAGCACGGCCATATAGTTTGCAGAAAGAGACTGACGCCGAAAAATTGGGAATCGCCATCCTCCTGGAGTATAATCCACTGATTTGTAGAAGTTCTCAAAATGTTGATCAGCAGAAGTGAGTTCGTAATAAAGTTCCCGCACAGACGCTGGCAGAGCATTGAAGGCTGCTGCCTCGTCTTCATACAGAATTTTGCATTTCTGGGCATCACTCAGTGGGTTATTAAGTTCGTCCGAGTCAATTTTATCATCTTTGAGCAACCTGTGATAAGGTTTATCAGGAAATAACAGAGGCGAAAGATAAAGAGTGTCAATCGCCGGAAACTTCCGGGGCAGGAAGGAGGTCAAATATTTAAGGTCGTGCTCGATAATATTGTGGCCGCAAAGATACTCGCAGTCACTGATGAATCTGAGAAAGTCCGGAATTTTCGAAGAATGGAAGACACTGCCGTCATACTTCACTGCGCCAAGGTCAAGTATTTTTCCCTTAGCACTTATTTCTGCGTCTATGAAGGCTATCCGTTTCACTTTTTTAAGCAAGGTTTCTGGGGAGCTTCTCCCCCGGTATAAAGTCCGCTACAGCGGACCGGCCGGACCGGGTATTTTGAGCCGTAGGCACAAAATACGGAAAGGTGCAAAGGCCGTGGGGGTCTCGGGGGAGCTTCTCCCCCGGTATTACAAACTGCTGCCGCCGATGAACCCGCGGAGCAATGAAGTCGAAGGGACTTCCTTGTCGGAAACTGGATTGAAATAATTGAGGTAGTTCAGCAGGCGGTGGACTTCGCAGTATTCCGGGCAGTTCTTGGGGACTGTACGGAGAATCTGTTCGGCGTGGGGGCGCAGGACGGCGAATTCCACGAGATAGGCCGAGTTGAAAAGCACGTCGGCGTTCTCCTGGAAAGGATATATCCATTTCACCTCGGCACGGCGAACATTCGGCCAGTTGCTGATAGTCTCCCTCGGGCCGTATGCACCCTTGTTGTAGTCGCGGACTATCCTTCTCAAAAGACGGTTGTCGCTGGTAGGGATGCAGTTGTGGTTGTCCAGGGATATGCTGGTGATAGTGTTGATGAAAATGCTGAATTTGGCGGAATCAGGCACCTGATCGGTCAGACGCGGATTGAGGGCGTGAATACCCTCGACCAAAAGGACAGTGTCCTTTTCAAGCTTCAGCGTCTTGCCGTTATATTCCCTTATACCCGTAACAAAGTTGTATTCAGGGACTTGCACCGTCTCCCCCTTAAGAAGACGGAGAATGTCCTTCTGAAGGGCAACATGGTCCACGGTCTCAAAATTGTCGAAGTCATAGTTTCCGTCAGGTAGTTTCGGCGTATCAAGACGGTTCACGAAATAGTCGTCTGTGGAGAATGAAATAGGATGCAGACCGCAGGCTTTCAGCTGCACGCTCAGCCTTTTGCAGAAAGTGGTCTTTCCGCTGCTTGTAGGCCCCGTAATCAGAACTAAACGCACAGGCACGGAAGCATGGAAACGGCGTTCGATTTCCTCTGCTATCTGGACGATTTTCTTCTCCTGCAAAGCCTCGGCAACCTGAATCAGCTCACTCGCCCTGCCCTGCTGGCAAGCCACGTTCACGTCGCTCACGTTGTCGAGTTTCATTATGGCATTCCAGCGTATATTCTCCGCAAACACCTCGAAAGTCTTGGGCTGCTCCCTGAACGGCACGAGACACTCCGGATTGTGGCGGTCAGGAACTACGAGCAAAAGCCCGCTGCGGTATTTCTTCACGTCCCAGACTTTGAGAT
>CABQAB010000043.1 GCA_902461985.1 uncultured Bacteroidales bacterium
CTGACGAATATCCTAACTTATTCAGTATGAGTTAGTTTAAACGGGACAGCAGTGACAACGAGAAGCATAGTGCGGTAAAAGGATATATATGGGCAGTACGTGACGCTGTCCATGGGGACGTGTACTTCTACTACGACAACGGCTCAAGAGGAGCGGAGACTGCGAAGAAACTTATCGGCGGATACCGCGGCGCAATCCAGACTGACGGATATGAAGTATATGGGGCATACGAGGGAGCTCCCGGCAAGATGATGATAGGGTGTTGGGCTCATGCCAGACGCAAGTTCGTGGAGGCACTGAACGAGGACAAAAGGCACGCCAGCGAAGCGATAGTGCAGATATCCAAGCTTTATGCCATAGAATCAGAGATGAAAGAAGCGGAGCTGGATGCAGATGCAATAAAGGAACGTCGTCATAAAGAGTCGTATCCTATAATGCAGGCCTTTGAGAGGTGGTTGGAAGCGACATACGCTCACGTTCCTCGCAAGTCCAAGATACAGGGGGCAATAACCTACACATATACTCTTATGCCAAGACTTGCCCGATATATACTTGACGGCAGGTATCACATAGACAACAATGGCATAGAGAACTCCATCAGGCCGCTGGCCATAGGAAGAAAGAACTATCTCTTCTGCGGAAATGCTGAAGCAGCAACGCGGGCAGCGATAATGTACTCCCTTTTCAGCAGCTGCAAGGCAAGGGACATAGATGTCCGTACTTGGCTGGAGGATGTTCTCCGCAGACTGCCTACGGAAAAGGACATCTCTATGCTACTTCCCTCAAAGTGGCAGCAAGTGACAGCCAGTAACAGTGAACTGACAGCAACTTCGCGCGACTGACACCGAGTTGCATGCAACTTCGTGTAACTGACAGCAACTCGCGCCTAGTGACGTGCAACTATATGAAAGTAGCAGCAACTTTTGGCGAGTTGCTGCTACTTCTCTAATATCATCTCTAAACCTCACAAGACGTGCGGCGTCGGAGGCTTACATATCATCTCTAAACCTCACAAGACGTGCGGCGTCGGAGGCTTACGGCGGAGCGGGAATGGCGGCTCTGGCCCGGAAAGACGATAATAGAACCGACCTCCGGCAACACGGGCATAGGACTGGCGATTGTGGGAATAGTGAAAGGCTATCCTGTCGAAATCGTGATGAGCCGGGCCGTTTCAGTGGAGAGGAGGAAGATTATACAGTCCTATGGAGGCAAGGTGATACTGACTCCGGCGGAGGAGGGGACTGACGGGGCTATCCGTATGGCTCATAAGTTGGTGGACGAAAATCCTGACAAGTATTTCATGCCCGACCAGTTCAGCAATGCCGGCAATTATCAGGCTCATTACGAGAACACGGCAAACGAGATTTGGAGACAGACGGAGGGGCATGTCGACTATATCGTGAGTGCTCTGGGTACGTCGGGTACGATAATGGGCGTGTCCCGTTTCCTGAAAAAATGCAATCCCGGGATAAAGGTGGTATGCGCCCATCCTGTCAAAGGGCATTATATCCAGGGGCTCAAGCACATGGAGGAGGCTATTGTCCCGGCAATATACGACACTTCTCAGATTGATATCCAGGTGATGGTCGAGAGCGAGGAGGCGATTGCCATGGCCCGGAAGCTTACAGCTAAGGAGGGCATCTTCGCAGGCATGAGCAGCGGTGCGGCTATGCTGGCGGCATTGAAGACGGCCGACAGCATTTCCTCCGGAAATATCGTTGTAATCTTCCCGGACCGTGCCGAAAAATACTTGAGCACGGTGATGTTCGATAATCTTGAGAACAGCTGAAGCCTGTTGAAATAAAGCAGGCATCAAGACATAGGTTTACGGGCGTCATCTCTGCAGTCCGCTCAGGTCCAGATTGAATTTAATGTCAACGGTCTTCTCTTTATGAACGAACATAATCATATAGACAGGAACGTATCTGACTTTGCCATCGGTTGACAGATTGTCGTTGCATAATACGAGTGCTTCAGGAATTGTGTATTCCGGACAGTCGAGGATGTTGTTCAGTGCGCGATGCCGGGCGTAATCCTTTCCTGATTTGACTTCTATGGGATAGACATTGCCGTTACGTTCAGTTACAAAGTCCACTTCTCCCATTTTCTTGCTGTTGTAGTAGAAGATGTTTTTGAAACCATGCGCAAGAAGTTCCTGGGCCACAACGTTTTCGTAGGTGGCTCCGAAGTTGACAGTGACGTCTCCTGTCAGTATCTTTAGTTGGATACCATCAGAATACTGGCAGGATAGCAGGCCTACATCATTGGAAAATAATTTGAAAAGGTTTCGAGAACTGGCCAGCATTAAGGGGGATTTAGGTTCCTCGATGTTGAAGACCGGAACACCTACACCTGCATCCTTCAGCCACAGAAATTCGTCATGGTATATTTCCGCACGGGCTTTTTCATTAAGACTCTTGATGAAGAATCTTTTGTTTTTGGAATTCAGTTCTGATGGAATCAGATCAAAAACCTCTTTGATTTTCAATCGTTTTCTTTCATCGTATTGGGATATGTCCTTTCTGTACAGCCGGATAATCTCCCGCTGGCTCTCCATCACATCCTGAAGATTGTTATTTTCTTTATAGGACATCACTGCGGCCGGCATTCCTCCGATAATCAGGTACAGCCGGAATACCTCCATCATTTTTTTGTGGACGAAGTCATCTACAGCTTCACCACTTTCCCAGGAGCACTTCAATTCATCAATTACGGTTTCATTGACCCCGACAGCCCACATGAACTCTTCAAGATCCAGGGGGTACATATCCTTTATGTCCATATATCCTACAGGAACGGACCTGAGATTGTTCAGTTCCACACCGAGAAGCGAGCCGCTCATGATGTAGCGGTATCTGCCGTCGTCGACAAGGAATTTTATAGCCGTGACAATTTCCGGACATTTCTGCACTTCATCGAAGAATATCAATGTGTCATTCTTTATGAGAGGTTGGTCTGTAAAAGCAGACAGACGCAACAATATATCCGTACTGTTCTTCGCATTGGAAAATATCCCAATCGCTTCAGGAGATTCTTCAAAGTTGATTTCAATGAAACTTTTGAAATGTTCCTTGGCAAACTGCCGTACAGAGTATGTTTTTCCGATTTGCCGTGCTCCAGCCAGAAGCAGGGCTCCATTGTTTACCTTATAAAAGTGTTCGAGAAATGAAGATATTTTTCTTTTCAGCATAGCAGTTGCATTTTTCCAATGCAAATATGCTCTATTTTCTGCATTTTTCCAAAGAGTTTCTGGCTTAGAATTCGCATTTTTCCAAAATTGGTTTTATTCTTCTATCAATTACCCATCAGCCGCCCGTGGCATTCATCTGTTTCAGCAGCTTGCCGTCTGAGAACGCATTGCCTACCCGTTCGCCGAGTACGATGTAGCCGTGGTGCACTGGGTCGTGTAGCCAGCGTTATTTCAGTATCTGTGCGGTGTGGTTCTTCGTGTCCACTTTCTTTATGGCGTCGATGATGATGCCGTTTTCGTCTATGACATAGGTCGTGCGGATGGTGCCGGTGGACTCTTTTCCATAGAGTTTTTTTGTCCCCCACGCCTCGTACGCCTTGAGAATCGTACATTCCGTGTCGCTTATGAGGTGGAAAGGCAGTTCATATTTTTCTATGAATTTCTGATGCGAGGCCTGCGAGTCTTTGCTCACCCCGAGCACTTCATAGCCGAGCGCCAGGTATCTGTGATAATTGTCCCTGAGATCGCATGCCTCCGCCGTGCATCCCGGAGTGCTGTCTTTCGGATAGAAGTAAAGTACAAGTTTCTTTCCGGCGAAATCATTGAGTGATACTTCGTTGCCGTTTTCGTCCATTCCGGTAAAATCCGGAGCCTTTGTTCCAATTTCCAACATAGTCTTATCGTTTTTGCCTGCCAAGATACCCAATTTTATCGAGAATTGTTTCGCTGTCATCAAAAATTTCTTTTTCAGAATTAGGAATAAATATAGTATTTTTGCCGGATGCAAAAATAACGACATATATGATTACACAGGAATTCAACGAACAGGAACAGGGCAGAAGGGATGCCCTCGGCAAACTCCGCGAATTGGGAATAGAGCCGTACCCGGCACCTCTTTACCCGGTAAATGCCACTTCCGCCACCATCAAGGACGGCTATGACCCGGAAAAGGGGAATTTTGACGATGTCTGCATAGCGGGCAGAATCATGTCACGCAGGATTATGGGAGCCGCATCATTCATAGAGCTTCAGGACGAGGCCGGCAGGATTCAGGTGTATCTCAAGCGCGACGACATCTGCCCCGGCGAGGACAAGACCATGTACAACACCGTATTCAAGAAACTTCTCGACATCGGTGACATCATCGGCATCAAGGGCTATGCTTTCATCACCCAGACGGGCCAGCTTTCAGTCCATGCAAAGGAACTTACACTCCTGAGCAAGTCTCTCCGTGTGCTTCCTATCGTGAAGGAGAAGGACGGCGAGGTGTATGATGCCTTTTCTGATCCGGAACTCAAATACAGGCAGAGATATGTGGATCTGATTGTGAATCCGCAGGTGAGGGACGTGTTCATCAAGAGAAGCCAGATTATCGCCACGATGAGGGAATATTTCAACGAGGCGGGCTGTCTCGAAGTGGAAACCCCTATACTCCAGAGCATTCCGGGAGGTGCGACGGCACGTCCGTTCATCACACACCACAATGCCCTCGACATTCCTCTCTACCTCCGTATCGCGAACGAGCTTTATCTGAAGAGGCTCATAGTCGGCGGATATTCGGGAGTGTATGAGTTCGCGAAGGACTTCAGGAACGAAGGCATGGACAAGACCCATAATCCTGAGTTTACCTGCATGGAAATCTATGTGGCGTACAAGGACTATATCTGGATGATGGAGTTCGTGGAGAAAATGCTTGAGAAGATTGCCCTCAGGCTGCACGGGACCACTGTCGTGAAGATCGGAGACGCAGAGGTCGATTTCAAGCCGCCTTACCGCCGTCTGCCTATTCTTGACGCAATCAAGGAGTACGCAGGCGTGGACGTGAGCGGAATGAACGAAGACCAGCTGGTCGAGACCTGCAAGAAACTTCATGTCGAGGTGGACAAGACCATGGGCAAGGGAAAGCTGATTGACGCCATCTTCGGGGAATATTGCGAGAAGCATCTTGTGAGTCCTACTTTCATCACAGACTATCCTGTTGATATGTCGCCTCTTACAAAGAGACATCGCGACAATCCCGAACTCACGGAGAGATTTGAACTTTTTGTGTGCGGAAAGGAACTGGCCAATGCCTACAGCGAGCTGAATGACCCTATCGACCAGCTTGACCGCTTCAAGGAGCAGGCCCGCCTCAAGGACGAGAAGGGCGACGACGAGGCCATGTATATAGACATGGATTTCGTGAGGGCACTTGAGTACGGTATGCCTCCTACATCGGGTATGGGCATGGGAATCGACCGTCTGACTATGTTCATGACTGGCCAGACAACCATTCAGGATGTATTGTTCTTCCCTCAGATGAGACCTAAAGAGGTTAAATAAACCTCTTTGGGGTCTCATGGACCTCTTAATCCCCAGTCAGCCATAGGCTGACAGCCCCCTGAAGAGGGCGTTGGGGAGCGTACTCCCCAAACTCCTTGCGTCGCGCTTTGCGCTCCGAATTTGCAGCGTTTTTCTCCGCAATTTTGAGCACGAGGAATGAAAGAAGACAAACAGCCCAGTGGGTTTTTGACCCTTCCCCCCCCTCAATGCAGAGTTGATAGATCTGAAGCTATATGAAAACAATTACTATAACGTCTGCCCAGAATCCAAGAATCAAGGAGCTGCAGTTGCTTGCCGGGAAATCCAAGGCCCGTAGCGATGCGGGATTGTTTGTGGTTGAGGGACAGCGTGAACTCGGACATTGCTTGGAGGCAGGCTTTGTGCCGGAGACGGTTTTTGTGTGCCGGGACGTGGTTTCGTCATTCTCCGGAAATCCCGCGGTCGAGGGCAAAAACGGAATAGAGGAACTCGTGGCTACTGCTGCGGAACTGAATCCTGATTTGTCACTGATTGAACTGCCTGCTTTTCTCTACGAAAAAGTGGCGTACAGAGGCACTACCGAGGGGATTATGGCTGTGGCCCGTTCCCGCAGCCTCGCTTTGGGGAATTTGCAGTTGCCTGACAATCCGCTCGTTCTCGTGCTGGAGTCGGTGGAAAAGCCGGGCAACCTCGGGGCTGTGCTCCGCAGTGCGGATGCAGCAGGCGCAGATGCGGTGATTGTCTGCGACCCGCTCACAGACATCTGGAATCCGAATCTGATTCGTTCGAGCGTGGGTGCGGTCTTTACTGTCCCTGTGGCAGTTTGCACGTCGGCCCAGGCCATAGACTTTCTGAAAGAACGTTCCATAAGGATTTTCACCGCTCAGCTGCAGGACTCGTCGCTTTATTACGATGCCGATTTCACCCGTCCGGCCGCCCTCGTCATGGGCGCGGAAGCGACAGGCCTGTCCGGGCAGTGGAGAGATGCTGCCGACAGCCATATCCGCCTCCCCATGCTCGGCAGCATAGATTCGTTGAACGTCTCCGTCAGTGCCTCGATTGTATTGTATGAAGCATTGCGTCAGCGTACGGCCATATCCGGCAAGGCTTCGGGGAGGGCGGATATCTAAACCTGTGATGTATGGCACGTTTCGCTCTGATAGGCAATCCTGTCTCCCATTCCATCAGCCCACTGCTGTTCGCGGCCGGGTATGACGGGCGCTATCCCTACGAACTGGTGGAGGCAGAGGATTTTGACGCGGCGTGGCGTGTCTTTCTCAGAAGTTATGATGCGGTGAACGTCACTGCCCCGTTCAAGGAAACGGCATTTGAGAAGGCAAAAATCCGCAGTCGCGAGGCAGAACTTTGTGAAGCTGCCAACATCTTGGTAAAGACCTCCAAGGGTGTCAGTGCGTGGAACTCCGACTGCATGGGCGTAGCTGCCATGCTGCGTAGGCTGTATGACAGCAATGTCACTTTTGCTGGCGGCGGTAATCCCTGCAATTCAGCCTGCTGCGGCAGGGCCGTATTGGTTGTCGGCGCGGGCGGCGCGGGAAAGGCTGCCGCCGTGGCCGCCCTTTCATGCGGGATGAAAGTGACTGTGATCAACCGCAGTCTGGACAAGGCCCTGTCTTTTGCACAGCGTCTTGCCTCCCGTTCCCGCACAGTCCCCGTTCTGTCCGGGGCAGCAATGCCGCCGCTTACGGTGCTGCCTGTCTCTCAGTTCTCCAAGGCGTTTGCCGAAGCGGACACCGTCATATACACGGTTCCAGTTCCGCTTTGGGAAAACGGCACTGACGGACTGCGCGACTTTCTCACGGAGGCAGTTTCGCCGGCGGAGGGCAGACCTGCGCGTACCCCGCGTTTCATAATCGAGGCGAACTACCGGGAACCGTCGTTCGATGCGCAGACACTTGCCGGACTCTGCCCGGACACTCGTCTCATTCCCGGTGAGACATGGCTGCTCATGCAGGCCCTCACAGGTTACCCGCTGATGACAGGACGAAACCCGGATTCCTCCGCCATGGAAGCCGTTCCGGGAGTCACCGGGCTGTAGTCCCGAAGAAATACATAAAAATCGTTAAAACTTGAAATCATGTCTCTGAATAAAGTAATGCTCATCGGCAATGTCGGGGCCGACCCGGAAATCCGCTATCTCGAAGGCTCATCCGCCCAGGACAGCGTGAAGGTCGCATCCCTGCGCTTAGCCACCACGGAACGCTACCGTGACCGTGACGGAAACCTGAAAGAGCACACCGAATGGCATAGCGTGACCGCATGGCGCAACAACGCCGAAATCATCGACAAATATGTCCGCAAGGGAACCCAGCTCTATGTCGAGGGCAGAATCCGCACCCGTACCTGGACGGACAAGGACAACAATTCCCGCAGCAGCCTTGAAATCCTCGCTGACAACATCCAGCTCCTCGGCAGGAAAACCGACTCCCAGTCAAACTGAGAATCTGTTCTGAATATCGGGCAGAGCCATATAGATTCAGAATAAAGGGAAAACTTTATTTTTTTCATATTACTTACTAAATTTGCAGGCCGTTCCTGAAAAAGGGGACGGCAGGCTGTGATTGAAACACAAGATATTATAAGATGACTAAAACTTTATTGAGAGACAGCAAGGCTACCAGATGGATGGTGCTTCTGGTGGTGTCGCTTGTCATGTTTGCGGCTTATGTGGCTTCGGACAACATTTTTGCGGTGGAGACCGCACTCACGACTTCTGTCGCTGACGGCGGCGCATATGGACTTTTAGACAGCGAATACAGTTCCTTGGCAGGGGCATATTCCATTTTCAATGTATATTTCCTGATGCTCATTCTTGGTGGCATCATACTCGACCGCATGGGCATACGCTTTACCGGCATAGCATCCACCGCACTGATGGTTGTTGGCATCGGTCTTATGACCTGGTCATTCTTCGATTTGAGAGCGATGGTGGCGGAAGGGGCTGAAATGCCGATAGTTAATTTCTTAGGCGACGATCTGCGACGGCCGGTCCTGTTTGCCGTAATCGGAATGGGAGTATATGGAGTCGGAGCCGAAATTGCCGGAATCACCGTTACGAAGATAATCGCCAAATGGTTTGTGGGCTATGAAATGGCTCTGGCCATGGGGCTGCAGCTTTCGCTCGCGCGTCTGGGCACGGGACTGGCATACGGGGCCACCCCGGCCGTGGTGAAAATGGTCGGCGGAAACGTTGGAATCGCCGTTTTAGTAGGGCTTGTCCTGCTCATGCTCGGATTTGTGCTCTACCTTGTCTACTGCATCTATGACCGTAAACTGGACCGGCAGATTGCAGAGACCGGCTCTGCTGCCGGGGATGACGCTGACGAAGAGAAATTCAACCTGAAAGACGTGATTGCAGTCATCAAGAACCCTGCGTTCTGGCTGATTGCACTTCTCTGCCTGCTTTTCTATGCGGCAGTCAATCCTTTCCTGAAATATTCCACAGGCATGATGGTGGGTAAATTCGGCATAGACCCGACTTTGGCAGGAATGTTCCCTATGATTCTGCCTATGGGCTGCATAATCCTGAGCCCTCTTTTCGGAAGCATATACGACAAGAAAGGACATGGCGCGGACCTGATGATTTTCGGCGCGGCACTGATTGCTGCAGTGCATCTCTGCTTTGCGCTGATTCCCGGCGACTCCAATGCCGTGTTCCCTATAATCCTCATGGTGCTTCTCGGAATCGGATTCTCTCTTCTTCCGGCGGCGATGTGGCCTTCGGTTGCCAAGATTATTCCTGCACGCCAGCTCGGTACAGCCATGGCTCTGACTTTCTACATCCAGAACATAGGTTTCATCTTTGTGCCGAAGGCAATCAGGGCTATACAGGCCTCGACCGAGGGATATTTCTCATTCTCGATTTTCTTCACCGCTCTCGGAGTCTGTGCGATTCTGCTCTCTTTGGGCATCAAACTGCTTGACAGGAAGAAAAATTACGGACTGCAGCTGCCTAATATCGAAAAATAGACTTGGCCTTGTTGGAATCCATAAATTCGCCGGCGGATCTGAAACGTCTGGACATCGCGCAGCTGAAAGAGTTGTGTGCGGAACTTCGCACCTACATGATTGACTGCTGTTCGGTGAATCCTGGGCATCTCGGTTCGAGCCTCGGAGCCGTCGAACTTATAGTCGGGCTTCACAAAGTCTACGACACTCCGCATGACAAGATTGTCTTCGACGTAGGGCACCAGGCTTACGCGCATAAAATCCTGACAGGCAGGAGGGATGTTTTCCGCCGCAACAGGAAGCGGGACGGCATCAGCGGCTTCCCGCGCAGGGATGAAAGCGAGTTCGACGCATTCGGGGTGGGACATTCCTCCACTTCCATTTCCGCCGCTCTCGGCATGGCGACGGCTGCAAAACTGCAGGGTAGGGCTGAAAAGGTGGTCGCAGTCATAGGTGACGGCGCCCTGACCGGCGGTCTGGCGTATGAAGGCCTGAACAACGCCGGAGCAAGCAAGGCAGACCTCTTAGTGGTGGTGAACGACAACAATTTCTCTATTGACAGGAACATCGGTGCCGTGCACGAGCACCTGCTCAGGCTTACCACCAACGCCACCTATAACCGCCTGAAGACACACATCTGGAACGCCATAGGTGAAAACGGACTTCGCAACACCATCAGGAGTCTTGTGGCAAACGCCAAGCACTCAATAATCAAACGCTCCGGAGGAGACATCTTCGAGGCTCTCGGTTTCAGATATTTCGGCCCGATAGACGGCAACGACATCGTTCAGGTGGTTCAGACCCTCGAAAAGCTGAAGAAACTTTCCGGACCGAGAGTCCTGCACATAATTACAACCAAGGGCAAGGGCTATGCTACGGCGGAAAAGCAGCCTACAATCTGGCATGCTCCAGGTGTCTTCGACCCGG
>CABQAB010000044.1 GCA_902461985.1 uncultured Bacteroidales bacterium
GGCAATATAGTCCGGGTCCATGTCCTCCATTCTGAAGAAACGCCCCTGGCGGTCCACCTGCGCATTCAGATCCCCGTTTTTGTCGCGGACCATAATCGCAGGAACTCCGGCAGCCTTGGCCACCCTGTTGTCGTCAGCACCGAAAGTAGGCGCAATGTGGACGATACCTGTAGTGCCCTCCTCCACTGTCACATAGTCACCGAGAATCACTTTGAACGCACCTTCCCCCTCCGGTCTGAACCACGGGATAAGCTGGTGATACTTAATTCCGGCAAGGTCGCTACCCTTGAATTCCCCGTCCAGAACGACATAAGGCACGAGTTTGTCGCCATGTTTGTATTCGTCCAGCGACAGGTTGGCAGCCTTGGGATTGAACCAGGAGCCTACCAGTTCCTTTGCCACGACATAAATTGCAGGCTGGCCAGAATATGGATTGAACGACTTCACCCTGACATAAGTGATTGACGGGCCTACGCAAAGAGCCGTGTTTGAAGGAAGAGTCCACGGAGTCGTCGTCCACGCCAGGAAATACAGCGGAAGGGTCTCACATTCGAAAAGCCTCTGCGATTTCTCGTCCTTGATGACCTCGAACTGGACTGCCGCCGTGGTGTCTTTCACGTCCCGGTAGCATCCCGGCTGGTTGAGTTCATGAGAACTCAGACCTGTTCCTGCCGCCGGAGAATATGGCTGGATCGAGAATCCCTTATAAAGCAGACCCTTATTGTATATATCCTTAAGCAGGTACCAGAGAGTCTCGATATAACGGTTGTCGTAGGTGATATAGGCATCGTCCGTGTCCACCCAGTAGCCTATCCTCTCTGTCAGGGACACCCATTCCTTTGTGTATTTCATCACCTCCTTGCGGCAGACTGCATTATATTCCGCCACCGAGATTTTCCTGCCTATGTCCTCCTTGGTGATGCCGAGCTTCTTTTCAACGCCCAGTTCCACCGGAAGTCCGTGCGTATCCCAGCCGGCACGACGTCTCACCTTGTAGCCTGACTGGGTCTTGTAACGGCATATCGAGTCCTTGATCGAACGGGCCATGACATGGTGGATGCCGGGCATTCCGTTGGCGGAAGGCGGCCCTTCAAAAAATATGAATTCAGGTGCGCCCTCGCGTAATTCCAGCGATTTCTCAAAAGCAGAATTCTTTTTCCAACGCTCAAGCATCTTGTCGTCTATAGCAACAAGGTCAAGACCTTTGTATTCCTTAAACTTCATATATTCAAGCTGTTATATTTCACAATCATTTTTATGTCCCGGCAGGGGCAGACTTTATGCTCTCTGCCGTCACCCCGTTCCGCACGACGGAATTTGCAAATATAGTGATTCAGGCAGAGAAAAACAATTGCAAACACTACTGCTCCGACAATTCAGGCTGGTAATTCCGCATAATATTTGTAAATTTGTCGCGGTTTCAAAGAAAGAACCGGAAGATGGCGATTTTTGATATTATAATACTGACCTGCCTTGCAGTTTCATTGGTGGCTGGCATTTTCAAGGGATTCGTGAAACAGGCCTGCTCTCTTGCCGGACTGTTTATCGGCATCTGGACAGCGACACGCTGCACTCCGCAGGCTGTCCAGTGGATGCTGACGTGGATAGATCTTGACCCTTCCGTCCTGAAAGTCATAGGGTTCATTGCAATCTTCGCCTTAACGGTTGCAGTGCTTTCTTTGTTGGGGGCACTCATAGACAAAGTTTTGAGAGTCGCCCTTTTAGGCTGGCTGAACAGGTTGCTCGGGGCATGCCTCGCCGTGTGCGAATGTCTGTTTTTCCTCTGCATGGCATTGCTGCTGTTCGATGCCCTGAACATGACTTTCATGTTCACTCCTCAGGAAAAACTTGACAGTTCAATCTGCTACACACCGCTCAGAAGCATTGCTTACAGTGTATTCCCGTATTTGAAAGAACTGTTTTTCTGGAATTAGCATGGAAAGAATAATACTCATAGAAACATCCACGGACCTATGCTCCACCGCAATAGTGGAAGACGGAAACGTGGTCAGCAAAAGAGAGAGCGGCAACGACAGGTCCCACGCCTCTTTGACGGCAGTTTTCATCGATGAAATGCTCAGGGAAAGAGGATGTACGGCAAAAGAATGCAATGCTGTATGCGTCAGTGAAGGCCCGGGTTCATACACTGGTCTCAGGGTCGGTGTCTCTACGGCCAAAGGTCTCTGTTTCGGAGCGAATCTGCCTCTGCTCAGCGTCAGCACCCTCGAAACACTCGTGCGGCAGACAATTGAGACCGGGGAAAAGACCGACTTTATCGTACCTATGATTGATGCAAGGAGAATGGAAGTTTTCGCTGCCGTCTATTCAGGCGACGGGAAACTTATCGAAAACGTAACTCATAGCGAAGGACTCCCCCAGACCGAAAAAGCCAGCGCAATCATCGTAGGACCTGAGAGTTTCAGCGAGCTGCTGGAAAAAGGAAAAGTCCTGTTTATCGGAGACGGAGCCGGAAAATGCGCTGGCGTCATCAACCATCCCAATGCAGAATTCATCCAGACCAACCCGAAAGCCGAATACATGGCAGCACTTGCGGCAAGGGAACTGAAAGAAAAGCGGTTCAAGGATGTCGCCTACCTTGAACCGTTCTACCTGAAAGATTTTGTCATTACGGCCAGCCACAAAAAACTGTTTTAGGCCGGACTGCGTCAACACATGTGCCCAGCGGGCGCAAAGGCCACTTAGCGTAAAAGCCTGTCAATCATCGCGCCTAAAGACTTCTCGTCCGAAATCTCGGCATTCACAAGTTCGCCCTTGCAGATGAAGAACGAAGCAGGCAGCGAACTGAGATTGTATTGGCTGATGCAAGGAGAATTGGCACCCCTTGAGTCACAGACATTTATCCACGGAAGATCCTGCTTCCTGACGATTTTCGCCCAGTTGGTCTTGTCCAAATCGATTGCGACAGAATAAATCTGGAAGCCACGGTCATGGTATCTGTCCCAGTATTTCTTGAGCACGTCCAGATTGATGCGGCATTGCTCAGGGTCCGAAGCCGTCCAGAAATGAAGCAGAGTCAGCGGAGCATCCACCTCGCTGAGTTTTACCTTGTCGGCGTTCAAGTCTGGAAGTTCAACGTCGAAATAGGAAACCGTAGGGGCATTGCGGACGGTCTGAAGCAGGGACATATAGTTCATCCTGTTTGTCGCCTCTTCCCTCAACGCCTTGACATATTTTGACTTTGGATATACCGTAGCCAGGGAATCCGCAACTGCAGTCATGGTGATTCCGTCTGTTTCCTGGCCGAAAACAGGAAGTCCGTCAGAAAAAGTACGATAGAAAACAGGAATCACAGTCATGGATTTGCTGTTTTCAAGCACATACTTCACACTCTTGCGGTAAAATCCGACATAAGTCTCACCCATCTGGCGCTTCAGCTCGGCCACCTCCCTGTCATCGTCGCTGCGGTTAAGGTCATAGGCGATATCAGACATGAGTTCGGCCACCTCGTTGAAATCTCTGTTCAGACTGTAAAGTTCCTCAGACATGGCTGAACCGCTCACTGAACAGACTCCAAGACTGTCATCCGAAACCACGACCCTGTCACCACGTTCCAACAGCAGATCAGCTATTTTCTCGCCGCCACGGTATATGTAGTAGAATTCAGGCTCTCCATCTTCGATTTCTACCTTGCACACTGCCTTTCCGGCAGCGTCCGTATGAAGAGTGTCAAGCACAGTGTACTTATTGACGTTCAGAGCCTTGACCACGATGTCAGTATCGGGGGACGAGGCCAGATCAAACTCGATTTTAGCGGTACGCGAACATGAAACCAAAGCGGCGGCAGCCAGAACGATGCCGGCTGCGATTCTATAATTTCCCATAACGGCTACAGTTTTTTGAATTCAGAGTAAATGGCATCCGCAATCCTCAGCATAACTTCCTGAGACACTTCCTTATGCTTTCCGAAAGCCATATCTGACTCCTGCTGCAGAGGAACAAGATGTATATGCGTATGAGGGACTTCCATTCCGAGCACAGCCACCCCCACTCTTTTACATGGAACGGCGTTCTTGATTGCCGCAGCAACCTTTTTGGCAAACGCCCACAAGCCTGCATAGGTCTTGTCATCGAGACTGAAAATATAGTCGTCCTCGACATTCTTAGGAATCACAAGAGTATGCCCCTCAGTCATGGGATTGATGTCCAAAAAGGCATAGAAGTCCTCGTCTTCAGCACATTTGAAGGACGGGATTTCGCCTTTGGCAATACGGGTGAAAATCGTTGCCATAATCAGAGCGTAATGTCAAGAATCTCGAACTTGATTACTCCGGAAGGCACCCGGGCCTCAACGATTTCACCTTTGGAATGACCTAAAAGAGCCTTTCCGATCGGAGTGGTCGCTGCAAGGCGGCCCTTGGTAAAATCAGCCTCCGACTCACCTACGAGGGTGAATTCCATGACTTTGCCGAGAGCAAGGTTCTTGACCTTCACCTTGTTGAGCATCTGTACCTTGTCTGTTCCGATAAGGGTCTCATCAATCACCCTTGCGTTAGCAATCTGGTCCTGGAGTTTTGAAATGTTGAGTTCCAACAGTCCCTGAGCCTCTCTTGCAGCCTCGTATTCTGCGTTCTCCGAAAGATCCCCCTTGTCTCTTGCCTCTGCGATCTGCGCTGAAATCACAGGACGCTGTGCTATTGCAGCTGCCAGATCCGCTTTAAGTTTGTCCAAACCCTGCTGGGTTACATAATGAATTGCCATAATATAAATTTTAATTAACAATCATATTACTAAAAACAAAACCACAGTGCCCATTATCGCTTGACACTGCAGAGTCAATTAAAAAACAGAGCCCCACTCATAGCGGAACCCTATCACTACAACAAAGGCAAAGGTAGGAATAATTTGGCAAGCAAACAAATATTGCCAGGCTTAAATCACGGCTTAAATTATGGCGATGCGGACACACTGTTCAGTCGAATGGGACAATTTCACGGACTCGGACACCCGGCAACCGACCAGAACCATGACTTCAGAGCCGTCCCCTTCCATTGCGGCCAAAAGTGCAGTCTCCTTCTGCAACAGATTGAAACCGAGGTCGGTGAACATATCGCTGATCTTTTTCTTCCCCCTTACACCCAAAGGGCGCATCCAGTCACCATGTCGCCAGGACCTAACGACAAAAGGAAACGGCAGAGACGCGGCATCTGCGACACTCTCCCCCCGCGGGCGGATGAAACTGAAACCTTCCGGCTTTTCAAATGCCTCGACACGAAAACGCACTCCTTTGAGACTGTATTCCCCAGGACCTTCCACTATAACCGAATCAGGCCCGCTTTCCACTGCCACGGCATTCTGAACGAGCACGGTTCCTGAAGTCATGACAAGATTTTTCCCGTTGCAGTAAAACCGCTTGCCGGACACCGTTCTGCCGGACCCGACCAGATCGACAATCTGGCTTATTACAGCCGGAGGTACATCCTGAGCCTCCAAATCGCAGAAAAGCCTGTGTCTCCAATGTTCCGCCGTATTGAAAGATATTTCCACAGTCCTGTCATCCACACGCCTGACATTCTGTCCGGAAGAAAGGGACTCCACCAAAGCGGTGGCGTCACGGAAGTTATCCATATCGGCGTTGAGAGTGCGTATAACCGAAGGATTCAGTCTTTCCAACAGCGGAAGCACCTCATTGCGTATCAGGTTGCGCCTGTACTCCGAAGAAGAGTTCGTCCTGTCCTCCCTCCATTTGACGGAATTGGTGAAGGCATATCCCTCAATCTGTCTGCGGCTCATTGTCAGAAGCGGACGCCATATTTTCAGCCGCCACCGCCCGGAGTTATCCGCATCAGGAGCATACGCACAGGGAATGTCTTCACCGGAAATGCCGGTACAGTCCACATCCATATAAGAATACTCCTTCATTCCACAGATTCCCTTCAGGCCGCAGCCACGCACGAGATTCAGAATCAGAGTCTCGGCATTGTCGTTCGCATTGTGGGCAACGGCGACGCACGAGTAGCCATACTCCCTGCAAAGCCTTGCAAAAAATGCATAGCGAAGCTCCCTCGCCGCCATTTCTATACTCAGAGAATGTTCTTTGGCATATGAAGAGGTGTCGAAATCGGCCCTATGGCATTTCAGCCCCCTTGCCGCAGCCCATTCCGATACGAAAGCAGCATCGCCGTCACTGTCCTCCCCGCGAAGATGGAAGTTGCAGTGGGCGATGCTGAACTGTCTTTTCGAAGCATAAAGCATATCGGCCAAGGTCATGGAATCGATGCCGCCGCTTACGGCGACAAGCAGATTTCCGGCAAAAGCGGAATTCACGACCTTCACCTCAGGCATCAGTTATTCTTTGAAGCGATTGTGTAGGTGAAACCGAAGGTGATTGCTTCCGCGAACTGAAGTCCCCTGCGAATCTGTTCTCCAGGATTCTTCGGATCATCCTTCATGACATTATGGTCATAAATCATGTTTGTCGTGAGGGTGAGGGCGAAATACTTGGCAATCTGCCAGTCGAATTTGTTGTCCCAGTTGAAACGGACATGAGGCTCGTTGAGGTAATCTGTGAAAAGGACAACCTGTGAGGTATATTTGAAATTGTCGTTCACATTCACCTTGAAATCGATCTTGAACTGGGCACCGAACTCGAAACGGGCCGACCTGTAAGCGTCTCCGCTCTCAAGAGCAGCCTTGTATGCCTTATATCTGTCATAAGCCGGCTTGTCGGAATCAGGAATCGCGGATTCGTCTTTTCCATCAAACGCAGCCTTGTCAGCAGCGAATTGCGCCGCTCCTTCGTCATAGGCCTTCTTCAACTGCATACTGTATGATTTGCGGAACTGGTTATCAGTCACGATAGTGAAACCGCCTGTCAAAGGAGCGAAGCTTACTGACACCCATTTTGCAGGAGTCCAGTCAATACCGAGGGCGAGAGTTGTGTAGGCAGGAGAGAGGAAACCCGATTTAGGCACACGAGCTTCTTTCCAGGCCTTTGTAAGGTCCTTGCCTTCGAGTTCTTCGAGTTTTTTGTCAGTGAAGCCGGCATCTATGACATTCTTCTCCGTCGGAGTCGGATAGTCATAACCGTTTGCGAACTGGGTCTTGAAATCGAAACTGGCAGAAGCATAGAGATTCTCGGTAACCTTGTGTCCCCATTTGCTTTCCAGATAGAAACGGTCGGTACTCTTCTGGAACAGAGGTTTTGAAGAAGAATAGAGGAGACCGAGTTCCATTTGCAGACGGTTGTTCCAGAACATCTTGTCTTTTTTCCAGTTGCAGTTGCCGTCAATATAGCCCTGGAGCGAGAATGTATTGTCTCCACCGGCCGCCCAGTTCACAAGTCCGGTCTGTCCGATATTGATCTGGGTTTTCAGGGAACTTGACCAATACTTCGGCTTGGGTGCAGGAGACTCGGCGACAGGAGCGGAATTCATGGCATCCAAAGCGTTCTGGGCAACGGCATTCACGTCCTGTGCGGAAACTTCCGTAGAAAACAGACAGGCTGCCATGGCAACTGTCTGAATGATGAATGTCTTTTTCATATCTTTTTCAGATTATCGTTGACATTTCGGTTAATAGGATATGGAGAAAATCACACGGCGGTGAGAAGGCCTGCCGCTGTAGATGCACTTGCCCTCCTCCTCGCAGACATAGCTGTCAACCGGTATACACCTGATTGTAGCCTTGGTCTCCTCCTTTATGCGCTCTTCCGTTTCGGTAGTGCCGTCCCAATGGCAGAGAAGGAAACCGCCTTTAGTGATTTCGCTCTTGAATTCCTCCCACGTGTCCACTTTACGGACATTGGCCTCGCGGAAGGCAAGAGCCTTGCGGTAGATATTCTCTTGTATGTCCTTCAGAAGCTGTTCTATATGTCCGGCAACGCCTTCACGGGCTATCGAAGTCTTTTCAAGAGTATCACGGCGGGCGATTTCAAGCGTGCCGGAAGCAAGGTCCCGAGGTCCCATGGCTATTCTGACAGGTACTCCCTTCAATTCCCACTCAGCGAACTTGAATCCCGGACGGAGAGTGTCCCGGTCATCGATTTTCACGCTGACGCCAGCCTTTTCAAGTTCAGCCTTGATTTCCGTCATCTGCGCCACAATGGCGTCATGCTCCTCTTCCGTCTTGAAAATAGGGACCATAACCACCTGTATAGGAGCGAGAGCAGGAGGCAGCACGAGTCCATTGTCATCCCCATGAGCCATGATAAGCGCACCCATCAGACGGGTGGAAACACCCCATGACGTAGCCCACACATATTCCTGTTTGCCTTCCTTGCTGGTAAACTGCACATTGAAAGCCTTTGCGAAGTTCTGCCCGAGGAAATGTGACGTGCCTGCCTGCAGAGCCTTGCCGTCCTGCATCATAGCCTCGATCGTGAGGGTGTCGAGAGCACCCGCGAAACGCTCGTTAGGCGACTTGTGGCCGACAACGACAGGCAGGGCCATGGTATTCCTTGCGAAATCTGCATATACATTCACCATTCTCTGTGCCTCCTGCTCCGCCTCTTCCCTTGTAGCATGGGCCGTATGGCCTTCCTGCCAGAGGAATTCGGCAGTACGGAGGAAAAGACGGGTCCTCATTTCCCATCTCACCACATTCGCCCACTGGTTGCATAATATAGGAAGGTCCCTCCATGAAGTAATCCAGCCCTTATAAGTATTCCAGATGATGGTCTCGGACGTAGGACGGACTATGAGTTCCTCCTCAAGTTTTGCCGAAGGGTCCACTACCACGCCTGTTCCATCCGGATCTTTCATAAGACGATGGTGGGTCACCACAGCACATTCCTTTGCGAAGCCTTCCACATGTTCTGCCTCGCGGCTGAGGAAAGATTTCGGGATAAACAGAGGGAAATAGGCATTCTGATGTCCTGTTTCCTTGAATTTCCTGTCCAGAATATGCTGCATCTTCTCCCAGATTGCATATCCGTAAGGTTTGATTACCATACAGCCTCTCACGGCCGAACGCTCAGCAAGATCTGCCTTGACTACAAGGTCGTCATACCACTGGGAATAGTTGTCTGACCTTTTTGTTACTTCCTTTGCCATTATTCAATAAATTTTTATATTTTTGTAGTTGTGGCGGTTCGCGCTTTTCCTCCCGGGAGGCATCCGTCCGCAAAGGTATATTATTTGCAATATTGACAGCCGGCCTTCGCAGCCAGGATGAGGCAGCGCGATTTTCGCGGCGAAGATAACAATAATTTATGAATAAATGTATGATTAAGAGAGCTTATAGTTCAGGTGTGCCCGGAATCATTGCCATGGCGATATGCGTGACAATGGTTGCCGCCTGCGGGACTTCGGCACAGACAGCGAGATATACTGACGGGATTTATTATATCAAACCGGCCGATGTCACTGTGGTAAACATACGTGAAGCCCAGGAGAACAGCAAACTGCTGTCCGAGGTCACGTCGGCTGAACTTCTCGACGCAAGGAACGCGGAAGAAGTCCCGGCAGCAGGCAGCGCGAAGACGGCAAATCTCAAGACCGGTCTTGATCTGTCAGGCAGCAGCGCAATCATAGCCTACGACCCTCAGAAGGTGGACGTGAATTATGATCCTTATTGGAACACGGTCGTAATTTCGGACAACAGCTGGCCGTCATACAACTGGAGGTATTATAGTTCCTGGAATTATTATGGCCCATGGGGTTATTATGACTGGAGATACCGTTTCGATCCCTGGTTTTATGGAGTGTCATGGCATTATGACCCATGGTACTGGTGGCACGACCCTTGGCGTTACGACCCTTGGTACCACTTCTCCTATTACGACCCTTGGTATCACGACTACTACTGGCATCATCACGCATACTACGACCCATGGTATCACCGTCCGACTCCTCCGCCGCATCACGACCCATGGAACAACAGACCGCGTCCGGACGGCAGGCCTAAATTCTATGCAGGAGGGGCAGGACACGGAATGGCAAGCGTTTCCAACACCAGCATGGCGAGAAGGAACTCCTCTGTCAGCAGGACAAGCACGACGAAGTCGTCAGGCATAAGTTCTTCACACAGGTCAAGCGGCAGCAGCGCAAGATACACCGGTTCCAAAACAGGCAGCGGCACGGTGAACGGCTCAAGTTCAGGCTCTTCACGTCTGACTTCCGTTCCGAACAGGGGGCACAAGAACATTTCCGGCAGCACAAGACCTGCAGCCGGGGCTGCGTCAGGACTTTCGACGGGAACGACAAGGACGACAAAACCTGCGGCAGGAACGGCCACGGGAACGACATCGACAAGGCCGTCAACAGGGACGAGAACTACTGCAGGCACTTCCACAAGGCCTTCCACTGGAACAGTCAACAGAGGAACTACTGCCAGGCCGTCGACCGGCACAACCGGTCGCGGGACCACGACCGGACCATCTACTGGGACTACAAGGACGACCGGCAGCAAAAACTCCGGCAGAC
>CABQAB010000045.1 GCA_902461985.1 uncultured Bacteroidales bacterium
ATCTCTTGAAGACGACAGGTTTGAAGACGTGGCCAAATTGTACGGTGCGCATACCTCATCGAGGGATTTTCCGCTTTCGAGCGCTTCATTGTATTTCAGGCCGAGCAGGTAGTCGGCAACGCTTACGAGAGTGTATTCTTCTCCGAAAGGCTGTCCGTCTTCGCAGATAAGTGCAAGACGGTCCACATCAGGGTCCACCGAAATTCCCAGATCGGCATGCTCCCTGACTACGGTCTCGCACAGTTCAACCAAGTTTGCGGGAAGCGGTTCGGGATTGTGTGCAAATTCTCCCGTAGGCTCGCAGTTCAACTCGATGCACTTCACGCCGAGTCTCTTGAGCAGGCGTGGCATTATGATGCCTCCCACAGAGTTTACGGCGTCCAAGACAACGGTGAATCCCACCGCTTTTACGGCTTCCGCATCCACAGTCGGGAGAGCCAGTACGGCATCTAAATGCTCGTCAGTGAAATCATGTTCCTCCACGACTCCGAGACTGTCCACTTCCGCGAAATCGAAGGACTCGCTCTCTGCACATTCGAGTATGGCAGCCCCTTCAGCCGCATTCAGGAATTCTCCTTTTTCGTTGAGGAGCTTCAGCGCGTTCCACTGTCTCGGATTGTGGGAGGCTGTGAGTATGATTCCTCCGTCAGCCCCTGACATCGTAACAGCCATTTCCGTGGTGGGCGTGGAAGCGAATCCAGCCTTTACTACATCCACTCCGCAGGCAATCAAAGTGCCGCAGACAATGTCTTCCACCATTTCGCCGCTCAGTCTGGCGTCTTTCCCGACCACCACTTTGTAGCGTTCCCCTTCTGCCTTCGGACGTCTTTCACGCAGTTTGCAGCAGTATGCGTATGTGAATTTCACAATGTCAACAGGAGTGAGTGAGTTTCCGGGCGCACCTCCGATCGTGCCGCGTATTCCGGAAATGGATTTGATAAGTGTCATATATGCAATCGTTTGTTATGAGTTCTTCTGCAAAAATACAATAAACGGGTCTAATTACCGCCAATACGGGCGTATATTTTACAAAAAAAGGCTGACCGTGAAAGTCAGCCTGAAAGTGGTACTGGGTAGGAGAATCGAACTCCTATTGCAAGATTGAGAATCTTGAGTACTAACCGTTATACGAACCCAGCGTTTGAATCGGGACTGCAAAGGTACGCATTTTTTGCTATTCTGCAAATTTTTTTTCTTCAGGATTGTGAATATTTATAAATATGCGGTATTCCTGATGTATGCTACTTCTTGAAGAAAAACGATTTCTGGAGGCGTTTGCGGTCGATGTCTCGTTCGACATAGACTTTTTCGAGGGTGGCAGGGTTGAGACCGGTGTAGAACATCACGGAAGAAGTGGTCATGGGGGTCGGCGTGAAATCCTGGACCTGGTCCATGTAGAGGCCTTTCAGAGCGGGGTTCCGTGAAAGCTTTTCCATTTCCTTCATGCCGCATCCAGGGTGGCCGGAGATAAAATACGGCACTAATTCGCAGTTCCGCTCAGATGAGCGCACAATGGCATCGAATTCCCTGCGCAGACGCTCGAAAAGCCTGAAAGACGGTTTAGCCATAAGTTTCAGCACGTTGTCCTCGGTATGTTCGGGAGCGACTTTGAGCCTGCCGGAAGTATGTTTCAGAACCAGTTCCTTGAAATACGGGCGCGACGTTTCGTCCACAAATCCTTTTTCGTCCAGGAAGAGGTCGTAGCGTATTCCGCTGCCGATATAGGCGTGGCGTATGCCTTTCAATTCCGCGATTTGAGAATACAGTTCTAAAAGACGGGCGTGGGAGCGGTCGAGATTCTTGCAAGGAGAAGGGTAGAGGCATGATTTGCGTCTGCAGCGTGAGCATATATCCGTGTTCTTGCCATGCATGCCGTACATGTTCGCTGTCGGTGCGCCCACATCCGAGATGTTGCCCGAAAAGCCGGGGAGACTGTTGAGCCCGGAAATCTCCTTCAGAATGGACTTTTCGCTGCGCGACTGTATGAATTTGCCCTGGTGAGCAGCGATGGTGCAGAAATTACATCCTCCGAAGCAGCCCCTGTGAGTGTTTACGGAGAATTTTATCATGTCGTAGGCGGGGATGCGCCTGCCTTTATAGCGTGGATGCGGAAGCTTGGTGAAAGGCAGGTCCCAGAATGAGTCCATTTCAGCGGTGGAGGCCGGCGGATAGGTCGGGTTTATCTGTACATATCCGTTCCCTACAGGTTCCACCAAGACCGGAGGATTCATCATGTTCGCGTATGTCTCGATGACATGGAAATTCTCGGCAAATGATTTCTTGTCCTTGAGGCATCTTTCGTAGGAACTGAGAAACACGGCATTCGGAGTCCGGCAGCGTCCGTCGCAATAAAAACCGATCTGGGGGATTTTCCGTATGTCGGAAATATTCCTCCCTGCTTCGATGGCGCGGGTAAGTTCGAGCATGGGCCGTTCTCCCATGCCGTAGCACAGCCAGTCAGCTCCGGATGAAACCAGTATGGACGGCATCAGTCTGTCCTGCCAGTAGTCGTAATGGGTGAGTCTGCGCAAAGACGCTTCTATGCCTCCGATCACCACGGGCACTTCAGGCCAGAGCTCCTTGAGTATTTTCGTGTAGACTGTCACAGCATAGTCCGGCCTCGCCCCGGCGCGTCCTTCCGGAGTGTAGGCATCGTCACTTCGCAGACGTTTGGACGCGGTGTAATGGTTCACCATCGAATCCATGGCTCCAGCGTTCACTCCGAAATACAGTCTCGGTGCGCCAAGTTTCCGGAAATCACGCAAGTCATCCCTCCAGTTTGGCTGGGGCACTACTGCCACCCTGTAGCCGAATTTCTGAAGCCAGCGTGCGATCACGGCAGTCCCGAAAGAAGGGTGGTCGATGAACGCGTCCCCGCTGAAAATGATTATGTCTATATAATCCCAGCCCAAGGCTTTGACTTCCTTGACTGAGGTGGGGAACATATATGCTTTATCCTGAATGTCCGGATTTTCCATCTTAAGCGTAATTTCTACAAATTCCTCTATAGGCTCACATAGTAGGACAAAGATAGCCATAATTTAGGAAAACAGACTATATTTGCGGGCGGGGAGAAACAATTATGAAAAAGATGAGAATCGTTGTGCTTTCAGGCTCAGGGATAAGTGCTGAAAGCGGACTTTCAACCTTCCGTGGCGGGAACGGTCTATGGGACAATGTCCCTGTGGAGGAAGTGTGTTCGGCAAGGGCGTGGAGGCAGCAGCCGGACAGAGTACAGGAATTTTTCAATGTCAGACGGGCGCAGTTGAAGGATGTGAAACCCAACGTGGCACACAAGATACTTGCTGAACTGGAAAAGGACTACACAGTCAATGTCATCACCCAGAATGTCGACAACCTGCATGAGCGGGCAGGAAGCACGGATGTTCTGCACCTTCATGGCGAGCTCACGAAAGTCCGCCCTGAAGACTGCTGCTGCGAGGCTGACGGCTTTTCGACCGAGTATGTGCTGGACATAGGTTACAGAAAGGTCGGGAACGATGAGGCCGGCGGGCCCCGCAACAGCAGGCTAAGACCTCATATCGTGTTCTTCGGCGAGGCGGTCCCGAACCTTGAAAAGGCGGCGGAGACAGTGTCGAAAGCCGATGTGCTTCTGATTGTCGGCACGTCGCTGCAGGTCTATCCGGCGGCGTCACTCTACCGTTTTGCTCCGTCCGGATGCAGGATTTTCGTCATAGACCCGGATCCGCTTGCCGCTTCGTCAATCCGCGGAGTACATATAATAAAGGACAAGGCCACGACGGGAATGTCGCGTTTCCGGGAACTGCTAAGCAATATCTAATGATAAATTGTGTCGGATTTCTGAATGAACAGGTTGGTAAGATTCTCGAATATGACTACTTTTGCGCCCTGATTTAAGGATTGAAAAAAGATATGTCAAAACTTATTTGGACTGTATTGCTGCTTATCTGCTCGAATGTGTTCATGACATTCGCATGGTACGGGCATCTGAAACTTCAGGAAATGAAAATTTCAACCGGATGGCCTCTGATATTGGTAATTCTCTTTTCATGGGGACTGGCGTTTTTTGAATATTGCGCCCAGGTGCCTGCCAACCGCATCGGTTTTGCGGGCAATGGCGGTCCGTTTTCCCTGATGCAGCTGAAAGTGATTCAGGAAGTGATTTCGCTCACTGTCTTCACTGTCATCGTCACCATATTTTTCAAAGGCGAGCCCCTCCAGTGGAATCATTTCGTCGCCTTCCTCTGTCTCATTCTCGCCGTCTTCTTCGTATTCCTTAAATAGTCCGCGTCAGCGGACGCATCGGAATGACGGAGTGCAACGGAGGAATGAAGATGCCCGATTCGTTTATAATTGTTTAACACGTTTATAGGCTTTAAAAACAAAATGTTATCATTGTCATGAAAAGGAATTCCGTTTTAACGCCAATTGTCGCCATTCTCTTTACTTTGGCCGGTATGCCGGTCGCGTGTATCCCAGCTGATTCAATAATTCCCGACAGCCCGGGTGATGAAGCTCCCTCTACAAGTACGGCTCCCCGTCCTTGGCTGGAATTGCCGGCGACCAGCGATAACGATGATTTGGTGTGGTATTTCCATTTGTTCGACGAGTTGGCAGGATGTTCCTTGTCCGGCAGGAACTATTCTTTTGACTGGAGTCCCAGGGAGCGTCTGGCGCATTGGGTGGCTTTCCCTTTGTATAAGGGCTGTTGCGGAAGCGGAAGGACGGAATCGTGGGGGTATGACCCGAAGGTTCCGCGTGAGGAACAGGCAAATCTGTCCAAGTCTTACGGGCAGAATGATGAGCATGGTTATTTTTATACTCGCGGACACCAGATGGCTTCGTCTGAGAGGAATGCCGACAATGCTATGAACAAGACTACATTCTATTACAGCAACATGACCCCTCAGATTGCAGATTTCAACGGCGGTTCGTGGAGTAAGGTGGAGCAGGCTGTCCAGGGCTATATGTCTGAAGCCGATACTTTGTATGTCGTTACCGGTGTACATATGACCAAAGATGCGGTCTGGACTTCAGACAAATTCGGAAATATGTGTATAGTCCCGGACTTCTATTATCGTGCGGTTCTGTATTACAAGGAAGGGGATGTGTCTACAACTGTTGACGGTTCCGGCTACCGGGCTATAGGCTTTTGGATGGACCATAGGAAAAAGTATGACAGGGTGACGGCCTCCGAGGTCTTTTCCATTGATGAACTGGAGGAAATGACGGGCATTGATTTTTTCGTCAATCTGGCTTCTGTCGTCGGTGCAGATACGGCAGCGGCCATAGAGTCTCAAGACCCGGTTTCAGTTCCGTCGTGGGGTATATAAATGGTCGTACATTTTACGGCTCAACAACTTTTGGATATCATATCCATTCGAGCGCGTCAGCGACTGGGGTAAATTTTAGCTCATTTTTTACAAAAAAATGAGCTGTCGTCGCTCACGCGAGGACACCTCATACTAACCACATAATTAATAACACTAAAACTAATAACCGACGAGAAGAATTGCAATGACTGTGCCAAACAAAGAAAAATTCCAATAAATTTGAGGAAAATTGTCAAATTTATTGGAATTTTTCAGTTTTTTGAACTTTTCGGCCTGGCTGGACACCGGACAGAAGGGGGCAGGCTCCTCTACCTTACGCGCAAACGTTGTCCGATGCGTAAAGTCGAAGTCGATTTGATGCCGTTGAGCCGGCAGATTTCGCTGACGGTCGTCCCGTTGTTGCGGGCAATCTTGCTCAGTGTGTCTCCGGACTTGACCGTATGCCACCTCATAGCTTTCAGAGCGGCTTCCTCGGCGGCGTCCTCTTCTGCAGTCTTGAATTCATCGTCGAAATTCTGCTCGTAATTGCTGTAGACATTCAGATATTTTTTCTTCAGAACGAACAGCCTGTGCCTTAGAGTGCCGGTCTCGAAGTCGATAAGCCACTGAGGGTCAAACGCATATCCGTTGAACCTGGTCTCGAAATGAAGATGAGGACCGGTCGAGCGTCCGGTGTTGCCGCCAAGTCCGATGACATCACCTGCATTAACCCAGTCTCCGGCATCGACATTCCTTTTGGACAGATGCCCGTAGAAAGTCTCAAGGCCGTTCTCATGTCTGATAATCACTATATTGCCGTAGCCCCTCATAGTTGTGGACACCCTGACCATACCGTTGAAAGTCGCGTAGATAGGCGTTCCCGTAGTCAAAGGCAAGTCCACGCCCTGATGCCTGCGGCCGCGCCTGGGACCGAACTTGCCTCTCGGATTCACTTTGCCGATATACGGGCAGGCATAATTGCTCACACTGTCCACTAACCATATCGCTGAATGGGAAGGCAGCGAGTCCCATCCTATCTTGTAAGGGTCCACGCATCTGTTGTCCCAGTTCCTTGTGAACAGGTCTTTGTCCATGCAGGCTTCCTTAGTCTTGATATACTTCCATGTGCCGTCACCGTACAGCACCACCTTGACGAAATCCGCCATGGTGTCAAGTGTATCTATAGGGTCGCTTTCCGAAACGATAAGCGGTTTGACAGGCTTTTTCGGATACCTCGGAATAATCTCCACCTCGTGTCCCGGATGAACCAGTTTCTTTGAAGCGGAGCCTGACTGGGCGAAAGAGGCAATGCCCGGCAGCAGAACCAGAGCGGAAATGAGAATTGAGAATCTTCTGTAATCCATCCTTCTCCTCCGTCTATTTCTGCTGTCCGCCGAAGCGGTTCTCGATGATGTCCTTGACCTGTGCAAGCTTGTCGGCAAGCAGGCTGTCCGAGCCGGCTTCGCAGATAAACCTCAGGTAAGGCTCCGTGTTGGAAGGTCTTACGTTGAACCACCAGTCCGGAAACTCAACCCTGTAACCGTCGAAGTCCATAAAGGCGGAAGCCTTTTCATGTGCCATGAAATGGTCTTTTATGGCTTCCATAGCCCCTTTCTTGTCCTCCACCTTGAAGTTTACCTCTCCGGAGTTCCGGTATTTTTCGATTCTTGAAATCAGCTGGCTTACTGACACGCCCTTGGCTTTCATTTCAGCCACCACGTTCAGCACGATGATAGAGGCGAGAAGACCGCTGTCGGAGTAGAAGAAATCCCTGAAATAATAGTGTCCGGCAAGTTCTCCGCCATACACTCCGTCAAGTTCGCGCAGCTTGTTTGCGGCGAAGGCCCTCCCGACTTTCCATGTTCTCATCTCTGCACCCATAGGCGCAAGGTATTCACCGACTGCCTTCGAACTTCTGATGTCCTGGAGCACAATGCCTTTCTGGCCTTTCTTTTCGAGGAAGAAATGTCCGAGCACCGCAATCATCAGGTCCGGAGAAATGAAGTTTGCGTTCTCGTCCACGAACATTACCCTGTCAGCGTCACCGTCATAGATTACTCCTATGTCGGCTCCGGTTTTTTTGACCAGTTCCTTGAGGGCTGCCACATTGGCCGGGATCAGCGGGTTTGGCTCATGATTCGGAAACCTGCCGTCAATCGTGTCGAAAATATAGGCGGGGGAGTCTCCGAAAATCTCCTTGGCATAGAGGTTCGCCATGCCGTTGGACAGGTCCATGGCAATCTTCAGAGAAGAATAGTCTTCCTTGTATTTGAGAAGGAAGTCCAGATAGTCCTGATGGATGTCCTTGGCGAAAACCTGTCCCTTGACCTCTGCCGCAGGGCATGGCCTTCCTTCGTCAATCCACTGTTTGATCTGGCCCAGACCTGCGTCAAAACCGATTGCGGCTGCGTTGGTCGTGGAAACCTTCATGCCGTTGTATTCGCCCGGGTTGTGCGAAGCCGTAATCTGTACAGATGCTTTGAAACCGTAGTTCGCAGTCCCGAAATAGACCATTGGCGTGGTGCTCAAACCTATGTCGTAAATATCTGCGCCCGCATCCGTGACGCCTCTGACGACGGCGTCATGTACCTCGTCGGAAGACAGCCTGCAATCTCTTCCGAGCAGGACCTTGTCTGTATTCAACAGTTCTGGAATGAAATATCCGACTTTGTAGGCAATCTCTGCGTCCCAGTCAACGTTCCATATGCCTCTGATGTCGTAAGCGTGAAATGCTCCCATAATTTTATTGTTTAAATTCAATTCTAATGTGATTCCGGATGGTTCAAACCCGGAATGTGCTGAATTACTTTGATTTATATCTCGTCCTAAGCTTTCCTGAAGCTATGTTCTGGAGTTTTTTTGCAATCAGTTTCTTTCTGATAGGCGGCAGCTCGTCGACAAAAAGCCTGCCGTTCAGATGTGCGAGTTCGTGCTGGACCATCCTGCAGGCGAATCTGTCGAAAACTTCCACCTGCTTCTCGAAGTTCTCGTCGTAGTATTCCACTTTGATTACTGACGGTCTCACCACG
Source organism: uncultured Bacteroidales bacterium (assembly GCA_902461985.1). Lineage (GTDB taxonomy): Bacteria > Bacteroidota > Bacteroidia > Bacteroidales > UBA932 > Cryptobacteroides. The sequence continues at coordinate 8,324 of CABQAB010000045.1, forward strand.
TCTGCATATATCCCCGGTACACTGAGGCAGCCCTCTGAAAAGGAACATGTCTCCTCGCTTTCCTCCAGAATGCGGGGGTTTATCAGAGTCCTGCGGAAATCCTTGAGGTACGGGTATATGTCAACCATGTCGGTCCCGTCCACAATCACGATTCTTTTGGCGACTCCTACCTGCGGGGCCGCCAGTCCGCAACCGTCAGCCGCCTTCAGCGTCTCCTTCATGTCCGAGACAAGTTTCAGAATCTCCTCTTTTTTTGTAAGGTCAGCTTCTTCATCAGTCTTCCGAAGCACCTCCTGTCCGTAAAGGTAAATTGGCAATATCATATCAATTCTTTTATTTCTGTCCGTCCGCTTTTTATTTCTTTCCGTCCGCCCTGTTCCTGTCCATCCACGACTGCAGGATTATGGCAGCGCTTATTCTGTCCACGCTCATCTTGTCCATCCTGTCCTTTTTCTTCATTCCACCGTCAATCATCGCCCTGTGGGCCAGGACAGAGGTGAATCTTTCATCTTCAAGCATTACTGGAATGTCCGGAAACTGCCTGGCGAGCTGTTTCAGAAATGCGTCCACATCCTTCGCTGCTTCAGACGGTCTGCCGTTCATGTTTACGGGGTATCCCACCACAAATGCTTTGATATTCTCGTTTTGAGCGTAATTTTTGAGATATTCTATTAACTTTGCAGTCTGGATGGTATCCAATGCGGATGCGAAAATGCAGAGAGGGTCGCTTGCCGCGATTCCCGTTCTTTTGCGTCCGTAATCTATTCCGATGTATCTGTCCATAGGACGCAAAGTTAGTAATTTAGTAAATATGTCCCGACAAAATAAAGATAAAAAAGTTGAACGCTTCGTGGTGAACATAGTGGAGGCCAAGACGCACAAAACCTTGCATTCATACAAGTTCACGCGTCTTTCTGCAATCCTTTTCGCCAGCAACCTGCTTCTCATACTGTGCCTGCTCGTGTTTGCGGCAGTGGCATTCACCCCGGTCAGGACTTTCATACCGGGCTATCCGGATGCGCGTACCAAGAGAGATGCGGTCAGCAATGCGATAAAGGTCGATTCTTTGGAGAGGGTCATCTACAGGTGGGAACTTTATTCCGAAAATATCAGGCGCGTGCTGCAGGGACAGGAAACCATTGATGTACAGACACTTGTTGATGCGGGCGAAGAGCCATTGCAGCCTGTTGCCGGGCCGGTGCCGGGTTCGGATGCCGAGTTCCGGGAGGCGATTGCCAAAGAGGAACAGTTCGATCTGCCTGCGGGGATGAGGCGCAATCTTCCGATTGAGGGGATACATTTCTTTTCTCCGCTCAAGGGCGTGGTCAGCAAAGGCTTCGATGCGCAGACGCACCCGTATGTGGATCTGAATGCCCCGGCGAATTCATTGGTGATGGCTGCTCTGGACGGGACGGTGATATTCACGGGCTGGACCGACGATGCCGGCTATACGCTTCATATCCAGCACGACAACGACATTGTCACCATTTACCGGCACGCTGAAAAACTCCTGAAGAATACAGGCGACAAAGTCAGGGCGGGAACTCCTGTGGCATTGGTCGGAAGTGCGGAAAACCTTGCGGTAGGGGATCATCTGAGATTTGAAATCTGGTACAGGGGAGAAGCGGTGGACCCTGAAAAATATGTGAATTTCTGAGATGATGTTTCGTAGAAAAATTAAACAGCTTCTGGATTTATGAAAAAAAGAGGTATAGCCATTCTCGGTTCAACCGGTTCCATAGGCAGGCAGGCTTTGGATGTGATCAGACAGCATCCTGACCTGTTCAGCGTGGAACTGCTGACTGCCAACAACAGCGCGGACCTGCTCGTGGAACAGGCTGTAGAATTCGATGCCAACAATGTGGTAATCTGCAATGAGTCTCTTTACGGCAAGGTGGCGTCGGCTTTGCAGCCCAAGATGATAAAGGTCTTTGCCGGGATGCAGTCGGTCTGTGATTTAGTGGCTTCTCCGGATATAGACATAGTCCTGACTTCAATGGTAGGCTTCAGCGGGCTCAGGTCTACCGTCGCGGCGATAGAGGCGGGG
>CABQAB010000046.1 GCA_902461985.1 uncultured Bacteroidales bacterium
CGGAGAGGATATAGCGTATGTCCACACAGACGCATTTGTTGTAGCCCGGGGTGTAGGAGGCATCGCTGGCGAGGGATTCCTTGTTGCCGTCAAAAGCCAGTCCCACAAGTTCGCCCTTTGCGTTCAGGACAGGGGAGCCTGAATTGCCTCCGGTAATGTCGCAGTCATTGAGGAAATTTACCGGGTACTCCTTACCAAGGCCTGCCAGGAATATCCTGAAGTCATCCCGAAGCCTGAAATCGTAATTGCTGCTGTCCTCTTTTTCGAATATGCCCTTCGTGCGGCTTTGCCAGCCGTTTACGACCGCATCGCGTGGTTTCAGCGTGCACACCCGACCGTAAGTGATTCTCATGGTGGAGTTCGCATCCGGATACAGGGCTTCGCCCCTGTCCCTGCGCATCTCGTAAAGCGCATTGGTGAATTCACGTTCGAGTGTTATTGCGTCCGCCTCTCCTGCAGCCTCCTTGACGGCATTGTTGAACCTGACTATCTTCACGTCCTGGAGGAACCGCACCAGGGAATCATCCTTCAGCTCATCTTTCAGTTCCCGGCCACAGCCTTCCGGTTTTCCTGCAGTGAGCCTGCTGCTCTTCCATACATGTTCCGCAAGCGCATTGAAATCGCAGTTTCCGTCGGCGGTGAACTGCTCCACGAGTCCTTTCTGATAGTCAGACCAGTATTCCGAAGGCACGTTTTCAAGAAACTTTACCGCAGAATGTATGAAGAGGTCTTTTTCGACTCTCAGGTCAATTTCGTCATAGACATCCATCCATCTGCTGCCGCCATGGCCCTTGCCGTGTCCCTTTCCTGCGAAGGAGTTGCTGAGTCGAGAAGTCATGAGGGCTATGCGGCTGCCGCGGATAATGGTTTCCCTGAACCATATCCTGTCCCTCTGGATGTCGTTGGTGGCAGAATAATACTTCTCTAACTGCCCGGACAGATTGCCCCAGCGGGCTTGTCTGCCGCTGTCCCGGGATATCCATTCCGCAACTTCCTTTTCCCTCGCTTTCCTCTCTTCCGACACGCCGAAGCGGTTCCAGCAGAGTACCTCGCCCTCGTTAAGTTCCTGCACATTGCTGAGGGAAAAATACCAGTCCTGATATTTCAGCCTGATCTGAGGGTCCGCATCCATCCATTTCCTGACGATTTCCATCTGCTCCTTGCGCAGGAGATTGGACACGGGCAGCCCGTAGTCCTTCTGGAAATCCAGTTTGAACGAAGACGAAAAGCGGTCAGTCCTGCCCGGATAACCGATGACCATATTGAAGTCCCCCTCTTTCAGGCCTTTGGTCGAGATTTTCAGTTTCTTCGCTGGATGCATAGGCACATTGTCCGCGGAATAGTCCGCCGGGCTTCCGTCAGGGGCGCAATAGATGCGGTAGAGAGCGAAATCGCATTTGTGCTGAGGCCATTCCCAGTTGTCCGTGTCTCCGCCGAAAGCAGCCACGCTCACAGGGGGAGCTGCGACTAATCGTATGTCCCTGTAGACTTCGTAGAGGGCGAGATAATACTTTTCTCCGCCCCACATCGAGCTCAGAGAAGCCTCCAGTCCTGGATTCGACTCGTTGTGGCGTTTTTCGACAATATAGCTGAGCTTCCTCATGCCGACCGGTTTCCCCTCGGCCGCAAACTTGTCTTTCAGCTGCAGCACCTCGTCAGTGACATCCAGCACCTTTTTCAGAAAGTATATGCTTTTGCCCGGGATATGCCTTTCCTCATCGGCTCTCAATGCCCAGAAACCGTCTTCAAGATAGTTCTTTTCGCCGCTGCTCAGGCTGTGGACATCCCCGAAGGCGCAGTGATGGTTGGTAATCACAAGCCCTTCGTCCGAAATCACGCTGCCGGTGCATCCGAAGTCCAGCGACACCACGGCATCGCACAGACTGCTTCCGGGGGCGTCCGCATTGTATATCTCCCTGCCTTTGAGTTTCAGCCCCCTGGCCTTCATGTTCTTTTCAAGGGCCTTGTCAATGGCGTTTACCAGCCACATCCCCTCATCTGCATACGCCTGTGCCGACAATCCAAGCACAAGAGCGGCGATAATCACTATCTTTTTCATAGACGGCCAGACTTATTCACCTATATATTTGTGGACACTTCCCTCGGTCTTGCGGAAATCCATCTTTGCATCGATTTCTCGCACGTCGTCCTTGCTGTAGGTGATGGTCCATTTTTCCATGTCCAGCAGTTCCTTCACCCGTGCCGCGGTCATAGGGGCGGCGAAACGTATCTGGATGGAAGGCACGTAGTCTCCGTTCAGCCGCGTGTAGACACCTATTATGCCCTCATGTGAAGAGAGGTGGTTGCTGACATAAGGCATCGTGCGGCGTATGATAGGCTTCTCGTAATTGTAGTCGGCGATTTCGTAGACATACTGCGGCTTGCCCTTGTTCTCCTCCACCCTCTGGCTGAATTCGGCAGTGAAAGCAGAAGTCGTCATGAACATCTTCTGCAGGTAGTCCTGAACTGAAATCGTCTCATAGCCAGGCTCCATCCTTACGAATTCGAAATCGACCGGGGTGTCTTTCGTTCCTCCCCCGTGCACAGGCATACTGAGCACCTTCTTCTCCACGATTTCCCTGAACCATTCCTCGTCTATGCTGTCGTCTTCGAGCATATAGACCTTGACTATCATAGGGCAGGCGAATTCCGATTCTAGACCGAAAATGCTCTTTCCCGTGTTGCGGAGCTGCAGACCGAGATAGTTCAAATCGAGTTTGTCATACATCTTTTCGGTGCGTATGGTCACGATGCGGAGAGAATCCACCTTGTTGTGGTCCGGAGTCCATATTCTGAACATCGAAGGAGTGAATATGGCTTCGCGTACGGCCGTCTCGTCTGTAACCTCAGGGTCGATGAGGATTTCGGCCTTATGATGGTGTACGAAAGTCTTTACTCCGTGCACGCCGGGGATTCTTTCTAATTTTGCCTTGAATGCCATGGAGCTGCCGTAGCATTTCACGGATCTCAGACCCTCCAGTTCGATTGTTCTGAGTCTGCTTTCAGGGACGCCCCTTGTGACTCCGGTTGAGTCGGTCTGCTCTATGCCCCATTTCATATTGATGGTAGGAAGTTCGAAGAGAGTGCCGGCCCAGATGCCTGCGGCCACGGCTATGACGGTGACGAGTGCCGGAACATATTTCCAGAAGCCTCCCTTCGCCTTGCTGCTGATTCCGGTCTGTATCGCGCCGGTAGCACATGATGCTACACATTCACCGCAGAGGGTACAGTCCACATGGGTGAAGCGTCCCTCCCTTGCGCGGGCAAGGTCGATATGGTAAGGGCAATGACGAACACAGGCCTGGCAACGGTTGCAGAGGCTGTCGTCCTTGACTATCGTGACAAGCTGGAGCACGGGATGCACCGCGAAAATTTCTATCAGATAGCCCGCGCCGCAGAATACTGCGAATACCGCAATCCAGTTCACAGGCACTCCCAAGATGCCCAAGACGACTGCGCAACCGAAAAGAAGCAGTACCCACACCCAGTATTTGAACGAGTTGGATGCCGCTCCGAGAGGGCAGACATAACGGCACCAGAATCTGTCGACCAGAAATCCTCCTAAAATCACCAAGACTATGGAAGTTATTGACATCCACAGGGTAATCTCTCCCTTGAAACCTGTGGCGACCGCATAATAAGGGTCGAGGTTCTTGCAGAAAAGTTCGCTCGCAGTCACCGTGGAATAGAGGATGACGAAAAGCAGGGCGTATTTGAACAGTCGAAGAATCTTGTCAGCAACGCTGCCGTTCCGTATGCTTATGCCCTTCTTCCAGCCGAAAGCCTTGCGCAGTCCTGTAAGAAAATCCTCAATCGTGCCTATCGGGCAGAGGTAACCGCAGAAAAGTTTGCCTAAAAGCATTATGGCCACGGCGAGAACTATGCCCATCATCACCTGTACTGAAGACATCGAGCAGGGCAGGGTGTTGTTGGTCGCGTAGGTTGCGAGGGCTTCGAGTCCTCCCATGGGACACCATGCTTCAGGGTCGGGTTTTTCCCCGCCGAATTTGATGATGCCTCCGAGGACGAGTACGAGTGCGGCGAGAACACCCCATTGAAGGAGAGTCTTCTGCCAGTTTTTCAGTATCAGTCTATGCTTTGCCATAATGTGGAATTATTTTTCTTCGATAATGTTTCCGTGGTCTCTTGCCACAGTGCGTTTCCAGAGTTCAGAGTAGCCAGGCTGGGTGATGCCGCCAGGAATATGGTCTGTGTAGCCGTTGGTGACCCACGAGCCGTCAGGATTCTGTGCCTTCACGTTCCCGTCGATGAATTTGACGAGGAGCAGTTCTTCGAGCTGTACCCATTTCCCGAAAATCTCGTCAGCCGTTTTCACTGAGAAATCAGTGACGAAAGCCCTTGTATCTGCGAATCTGTCGAAAGTTTTGGGCTTGCGCTCGTTCCTGCGTATGAATTTCTGTGGTTTCTCCATGTCAGCAGCGTAGATCGCGAGAGCCGTGGAGTCTGCCGCAGCAAGTTTTTCTGTGCATCCGTTTTCCCACTCGTCAATGGCCGTCCTGACAGTCGGAGCCATGATGTCGTATGCCTTGTAGCAGGCGTTGGCCACCCGGTTGCACATCCAGAAAGCCGAAGTCGGCGAATATTTCAGCATATTGCCGTTTCCCTCCCTGAAGCACTCGGGCACAATGTCAGTATTGGTGTATATAGGGGTAAGCCAGGATGTCGCCGCATCGTCACAGCCGAACCAGATGACGCCTCCTATGATGTCAGGAAGCCATCCCCTGCTCTGTCCTACGAACCAGAAACCGGTCTGCTGGGTCGCAATCGCCCTCTCGTTCACATACTGTTTCCCGTCCACTTCAAAGCCCATAGGCCTCCACCTGTAAGGCAGACGGTTGCCGCCGGCACCGATATCGGCTGTCATATCCATAGGGGTACCTTCAAAATGGTCTCTCATTGCATCTGCAACTTCTTTCACACCAACTTTTCCGGCCGGTTTCACAAACAGAGGGAATCTCTTGCTCTTGTCATAACCCATGGCATAGTCAATATACTCCGAGGCGTCACGGGTCACTTCTACCCCGTTCTCGTCTATGAAAGTGAATTTCCCCTTGCAGAGTATGTTGAAAGCTGACCATGCTCTTGATTCACAGGCTCTCATGCCTCCGAAATCCAGCGGCGCATAGGTGTCGCAGAAACTGAATTCCTCGTCCTTTCCGTCGAACCAGCCCTTTTCTCTCGCGAACGAAATGACATCGGGAGCATAGAGGCAGTTTTCGTGGTCGTCGAGAGGGAATGTGCTGATTCTCGCCTGGTTCGCATGGGCGCAGATATATCCGTCAGGAACTCTTCTCGCCACCCATACAATGCCTTTGTCGGCATTTTCCCCGTTCTCGATGCGGCAGCCTTTGCCTATGAGGTCCATAACCCAGACCTCGTCCTTGTCAGCTATGGAAAAGCTCTCGCCTTCGGAATAATAGCCGTAGTCGTTTGCAAGGGAAACTATGACGCTGATGGCCTCCCTTGCCGAAGATGCCCTTTCGAGGGCTATATAAATCAATGAACCATAATCCATTGTTCCGGTGGAATCCCAAAGTTCGCTGCGTCCGCCGTAAGTCGTTTCTGCAATGATGAGCTGGTGTTCGTTCATGTTGCCCACCCTCTTATATGTGTGTCCCGCTTCAGGGATGCGCCCGAGGTATTTCCCTGTGTCCCAGTCCACAACGTCTCTCCAGGAGCCTTTTTCGTGATATCCGCCCGCCTTGAAATAGAGTTCGCCGAAAAGCTGGTGCGAGTCGGCTGCGTAGGAAATCATGCAGGAACCGTCCCTGCTCGCCCCCTTGCTTATGAGAATGTTGGAACACGCTTCCGAATCAATCGCCGGAAACAGAACGAGAAGCGCGGCCGCGCCGGTGGAAATTTTCTGCAGTATATTCATGTTTTTTGATATTTCTATTTTTCGGCAATCACAAAAATATACATTTTTTTATAATTTTGTATGTTTATATATGGTATAAGACCTGTGTTTATATGAAAAAATGGTCAGCATTAGTGTTCTGCCTGCTCCTGTCATCCGCAATGGCGGCAGCTCCGAAAACTTTCTCCATCAGGGGCAGGATTAGCGATGCCTCTTCGTCTGAAGCGATTGCGGGGGCGGTATGTAACCTTGACGGGACAGGGCTGTGGGCAGTGTCGGATGCAGACGGAGCCTATGTTTTCGACTCCGTATCAAAAGGGGAATATACGATGAAAATATCATGTCTCGGATATGTGGACATTGCAGACAGCATCAGCGTATCCGGGAATATTGACAGCCTCGATTTCAGACTTGACCTGAGAACCCTTGCCATAGAAGGCGTCGTGGTCGCGGCGGAGAGGAAAAAGGATGACATGAACACCGTCCTTTCTTTCGGAAGCAACGCCCTTGAGCACCTCCAGATGTCGAATATAACCGATGTCAGCACTCTTCTGCCGGGCGGAAAGACCGTGAACCCGGACCTTACGGTCAACAATGTGCTTTCGTTGAGGGACGGAGGCTCGAAAGTCGGGAATGCTGCATTCGGAACAGCCCTCGAAATTGACGGAGTGAGGGTCGGCAACAACGCATCCTTCAATGAACCTTCGGGAAATGGAACGAGGAATATCTCGGTCGGGAACATAGAGTCCATAGAAGTCATAACCGGAGTCCCGTCTGCGGAATACGGAGACCTCAACAGCGGCATGGTCAAGATCAACACCCGCAAGGGAAAGACCCCATGGAACGTCAACATGGCTGTGAATCCTCGTACGTGGCAGATTTCCGCAGCCAAAGGCTTCGACCTCGGCAAAGACAGGGGTGTCATCAACAGCAGCCTTGAATGGACCAGAGCTACGGCCAGACTTACGTCCCCCTACGAAAGTTATACCCGGCGGGGACTTACGCTGAACTATTCCAATACTTTCGCCAAGGTGCTGCGGTTCGAAGCCGGCATTTCCGGAAACCTCGGCGGAATGAACTCCAAGGATGATCCGGATGCATATTCCGGCTCATGGTCGAAGGCTTCAGACAATGTGGTCAGGGCGAACGCCGCGCTCACATGGCTGCTCAACAAACCCTGGATTACCAATCTGAAAATCGACGGCAGCGTCAACTGGAACGACAACACCCAGCGCGAGCATAAATTCACTTCAGGCGTCGCTACGGGGCTGCCTGCGGTGCACTCAGAACAGCAGGGGTATTCCATGGCGGACATGCTTCCGGCAACTTATTTCTCGGACAGGGTGGTGGACTCGAAGGAACTTGACTTCGCGCTGTCCGCCAAATATGACTGGTACCGCAGATGGGACGGCATCAACAACCATCTCAAAGCCGGACTGCAATGGAAGGCGAACGGCAATGCGGGACAGGGTGAGTATTACGAAGACCCTGCACTCGCGGCCGACGGCTACCGTCCGAGGCCCTATTACGACTATCCTTTCATGCACAACCTCGCAGTATATCTTGAGGACAATCTCACACTGCCCGTAGGCAGAACTTCCCTTTCCCTTTCTGCCGGACTCAGGCTCGAAAACGTGTTCGTGAAAGGCACTGAATACGGTAATGTCAGCAGCCTTTCTCCGAGACTCAATCTCAAATGGAAGATTTCCGACGCTTTCTCTTTCCGTGGCGGCTGGGGTATTTCGGAAAAGCTGCCTTCCTTCTATATCCTTTTCCCGCAGCAGGAATACAGGGACATACGCACGTTCTCATTCTCTTACGGCGACTCGGCTGCATACGCCTACTACACCATGCCTTACAGGATGGAATATAACCCCGGGCTGAAATGGCAGCGCAGCAATAACTCCGAAATAGGCGTGGATGCCTCTTTTCTCGGTTTCAGACTCTCTCTTGTCGGCTTCTATAACCGCACGGACAATCCGTATCGCTACTCAAGTACCTATGCTCCTTTCACTTACGACATCCAGACCCTGTCTTCAGGATTCGATCCCTCTTCCGTCAAGGTGAGCGGGATTGACATAGATCCGTCCACAGGTGTTGTCACAATCCATACAGACAAAGGGGATACCAGGACCAGAACCCTTGTGACTGACAGGACATTCGTGGAGAACAAACGGCCTGACAACGGAGCGACAGTCCACAGGGCGGGAGCGGAAGTGATTATGGACTTTCCGGAAATCAAGCCTCTGAAAACCCGTTTCAGAGTGGACGCCAACTATTCATGGACCAAATATATAGACGAAAACCTGTACAGTCTCTACCGGAAGGGCTGGTCTCACACTTCCATCCCGAACCGCTCATATCAGTTCGCCGGCATCTATGTCGGCTCGACCAGCGGCACGTCCAACGGCAAGGAAAGCCATACCGCCGACCTGAACATAACTTCGACCACGCATATCACCCGGGCAAGGCTCATCATAACCTTCAAACTCGAAATGTCGCTGTTCTCGTTCGAACGCAACCTTTCGTCCTATAACGGACAGGAGTATGCGAAGAGAATCGACGACAACGGAAACCTGACGGGCGAAAGCGTCTATTCCGGCAACGGCTACACTGTGGTCTGGCCCGTTCAATATGTGGACTGGAACGGCCAGCTGCATGATTTTACGGATGCCGATGCTTCGAGACCTGAGTTCTCCAACCTCATTCTCCGTTCCGGCGACATCTATACTTTCGCTCAGGACGGTTACGGAACCTACCTCTCGGCGAATTTCAGCGTCACGAAGGAAATAGGAGACCATGTCAGCCTTTCCTTCTTCGCCAACAATTTCACCAATTCCAGGATGGCGGTCAAGTCCCGCGCCACAGGAGCCAGTGCAGTATTCACCCCTTCATTCTATTACGGTCTCACCTGCCGTCTGAAATTTTAGCATTATGTTCAAAAGAAGAAATCATACGCCCAAAAGAAGAACTCGTACGCCGGATTGTACGCCTGAAGCAAGATTCAGAAGATTTCTGCTGCTTATGCTGCTCTGGTCCTGTTCCCCTGCCATGGATTATGGCGGACAGCTGCGTACTCTTGCCATTGTTCCGGAATATCCCGCCGGAGAAGAGCTTTCCGGAGAATCAACAGTGACAGTCACGGTCGAAGACGCGATTTCGGGGGCGTCCTACACTAAGAATTCCACGACCGACGGCGGGCTGACCTTCAAATTGCCTGACGGAAACTACAGAGTCCGGTTCAGCCGTGTCGTGTACGGTGCAGAGGGCGACGAGACCATCTACAACGGCTCGCGGGAGAAAATCATAATCGCAAGGGAGGATGTCAAGGTATCCGTGCCCCTGACCAAAACCATTCCGGGCAAACTCGTGTTCAAGGAAATCTATTGCGGAGGATGCCAGAAATATCCGGTCGAGGGCAACTACCAGAGCGACAAATATGTGATTATACACAACAATTCGGCTGCCGTGCAATACCTTGACGGCTATTGTTTCGGTACTCTCGACCCCTACAACTCCAGTTCGACAAGCGTATGGCACAAGACGGATCCGGAGAGCGGGGAACTTATCTGGCCTGATTCCGTGCCGGTCATCCAGGCTGTACTCCAGTTCCCGGGCAACGGCAGCGACTTCCCGCTCGAAAGCGGAGAAGATGCGGTCTTGTGTCTGACGGGGGCCATAGACCACAGTCTGCTTTATCCTAACTCGGTGAATCTGAACAATGAAGACTATTTCGTCTGCTACAACCAGTCCTATTTCCCGAATGTGACCTACCATCCTGCCCCCGGAGACAAGATCAGAACTGACCACTACATGGACATAGTGGTCAAGACCGGACAGGCCAATGCCTACACCCTGTCGGTCTCCTCTCCAGCCGTGGTGCTGTTCAAGGCGCCGGATGGAATCGACCTCAGGGAATATCTCGGTACGGAGGGTGCCATAGTACAGAAACCGGGGACAGCCTCCGACAGAATAGTACAGATTCCTGTCGGATGGGTCGAGGACGCGGTGGAAGTGTTTACGAACAGCATTTCCGGAAGTTCCAAAAGAATCAATCCGCCTCTCGATGCCGGTTACGTGAGGCTGACGGAGACTTTCCAGGGACGGGCCTTGAAACGAAGGACAGACGAGACTGCAAGTGCGAAAGCCGGGTATGAGAAACTACGTGACACCAACAACAGTTCGTCTGACTGGTACGTTACGGAACGGAATTCACAATCGCTCAAATAGTGGAGGAAAGATGATGGCAGACTATTTCAGAAAATCAGCCGCTATGCTGGCGACAATGTCTTTCCTGCTTGCCGGCAAGGCGTACGGGCAGAAATATGACCGGATTGTAGACCGCAATGTCTGGAATCTCACGTCCAATGTCTGCGGCATAAGGACAGATTCGGTAAATGTGGCGACGGCCGAAATCTACGGCAAATACACAAGGGGCAATTTCCGAATCTGTCCTTATGCCGCAGACATTGGACGTGAGATTCCAG
>CABQAB010000047.1 GCA_902461985.1 uncultured Bacteroidales bacterium
CACTTAAAAACTACGCTAGGCCCAGACAGCTCTGAAAGCCCAGAAAACTGCAGAAGCATACGACTACGCGATTAAATCCTTCGATTATTCAGGCAACAAGAATGCAATCTACCTCGCAGGCATGGCTGCCCAGAAACTCGGAAAGGACGACAAGGCAATCGAGGCTTTCGAACAGTTCCTCGCTGTAGGTGCGAATGACAAGAGAGCAGACGACGTGAAATGTACGCTTGCAGTGATTGCACAGAAAGCCGGCGACAAGACCAAAGCTCTTGAATACTACAAACAGATTCTTACGAATCCGAAGTATACGGAAGTAGCCAAGGCACAGATTGCGGCTCTGGGCAAATAATCTGCGGAAGACCGACAGATGAGAGTGCTTGAACTGCTTGCTCCGGCAAGAAATATGGAAATCGGCATCGCAGCCATTGACTGCGGTGCCGATGCCGTTTATCTCGCAGGCCCGGCGTTCGGAGCGAGACAGGCTGCCGGGAACAGCATCGGGGACATACGCCTGCTTTGCGACTATGCCCACCGCTTCGGGGCGAAAGTATACGTAACCCTCAACACCATCATCTACGACCAGGAAATAGACGAAGCGTTTTCTCTTGCCTGCGCACTGCAGGATGCAGGAGCGGACGCGCTGATTGTACAGGACCTTGCAATCGCGGAACTGAAGGCGAAATATCCTGAAAAACTGGGAATACCTCTGCACGCATCCACCCAATGCTCCATACGGACGGTCGATACCGCACGCAGGCTTGAAAGTCTCGGGTTTTCGAGAATTGTTTTGGAAAGGGAACTGAATCCGGGCGAGGTGAGAAATATATGCAGACAGAGCGGCTGCGAAATCGAGGCTTTCGTCCACGGAGCCTTGTGCGTATGTTTCAGCGGACAATGCTACCTTTCGGCTGCCATCAACGGAAGAAGCGCGAACAGAGGCGAATGTATTCAGGCCTGCCGTTCACGTTACGACCTTACGGACAGCACGGGACAGCCCCTGGTTGACAATGGCCGGACAGTGGCTTTGGACAGGACCCTGCTTTCGCTGAAGGACTTGAACATGTCAGAGCATCTTGAAGAAATGGCTGACGCAGGAGTTATGTCTTTCAAAATCGAAGGCCGCCTCAAGGGTATTTCCTATGTCAGGAACATTGTGGCCGCCTATTCCGAGGCTTTAGACAGGATTGTGGAACGGTCCGGCGGCAGATACCGCAGGGCCTCATTCGGAAAGTCAATTCCGGCGTTCACTCCGGACGCACGCAAGAGTTTCAACCGGGGATTCACTGATTTGCGCGGCAATGGCGGCTGGGCCTGCATAGATGCCGGAAAGGCTCTCGGAGAACCTGTAGGGAAAGTGGTTTCGCTGAAGAAATCCGGTAGCCGGACAGAAATCACCGTTGCTCCGGAAGACAAGTCAGTCAGACTGCACAACGGAGACGGATTTGTATTTATAGGTAGAGACGGCAGGGAAAACGGATTCCGTGCAGACATAGGCGAGGGCCGCAGAATCATCTGCGGAACAGTCAACAACATAGCTGTCGGCAGCAGAATATGGCGAAATCTTGACACCGAATTTGAGAAAGAGGTGGCAAAGGGCGCGTGCAGACTCATAGAATGTCAGCTGTATTGCCGGGTGGAACAAGTGGGTGCGACGCAGGAAAGCCCGAACTCGACGGAGGCAGGCCTCGACGGACAACCCAAGGCGGAAATCAAGACCGGGACGCAGGCAGAGAATATTGACAGGACAGCATCCGGGATTTCCGGCGGGCAGTTCCGCATTGTGCTGAGGGCAGAAAGCGAGGACGGCAGGAGCGCGATGATGGACACAGTCATCGAGGGGACTGCCGCACGGGACAGGCAGAGGATGACTGACATACTGCGCAACCAGCTCACAAAAAACAGCGGCATCTACAGTTTCAGCCTTGCAGGCATTGACGCAGACATACTGCCCATGCTCCCGGCATCCCAGATCAACTCGTTCCGCAGGAAACTCGCAGAGCTTTTGGATGCCTCTCCATGCAGAAGCATATCAATACAAGGCAGCCCCGAGACACCGGCACACTCCCTTTCAGACACCGGCAGTCAGGACTATTCAGGCGTGAGCGGAACGGATTGCAGACATCCGGACGGGTATGACTGCATTTCTTCCGGCGGGAAGGACGTCGGAAACCGGACGGAAACGAATGGCTGGACAGTATTCCCGGAAAATGCAGACTACAGATTCGACATTGCCAACCATCTTTCCGCCGGAGTCTACCGCAGAGGTGGCAGCCGGCATGTCAGCCCGGCTTACGAACTGGCAGCAGCCGGCATACACCCCGACTGGGCGGACGACGGTGCCGGACGACAAGCCGCAAGGGATACTGACTGGCAGACCGCAGGCAGTGCTGGCAGACCAAATCAAATGCAGAACTCCAGGCACGGCAGTCAGGATAGCGTCGAACTTATGCGCAGCCGCTACTGCGTGCTCCGGGAACTTGGATACTGCCGCAAGACGCCGGCATACCGCAGGCTGAACCGTCAGAACAGTCTCGCCGGGGGCATCTTCCTCAAAAACAACGGGCGTCTTTTCCGCCTGGACTTCGACTGCACCTCGTGCGAAATGACAGTAAAGCAGCCATGACCGAGGGCGCAGTCGAGATATCTATTAAGTACCAAAAAAGATCTCTCCACTCGCGTTGCTCGGTCGAGATGACAATGTTGTGACTTTTTAATCCCAGTGGTCGAGATGACAATGTTGCGCCTTTTCAGTCTCAGTGGCTCAATAGTCCACAATCTCAAAAGTTATGTCCACATCTCCGAAGTGCCCGGATACTTTATCTGTGGCTTCGATATAATTGCGGCTCAACTGCCCCCTCCACACGATGTCGTCCCGCGTATTAAGCGGAATGCTGAGTTCGAATCCATAGCTTTTGGAATTGACTTTCACCATAGCGGAACATTTCCACTGTGTCTGCTTGCCGCCGTCGTCTTCCACAATCATGAAGGCAATATGAGTCAGCTGCTGTGTCCAGTCTGAAACCAAAACAGTGTTGCACGGCACCGCCTTGCCTTTCTGGCTGCGTCTGACTACCACCATGAAATCTGTGATTGCCGGAGAATAGAGTTGCAGCTCGGCCTCGGTAGAAGCCTGGAAATCCGCCACGGAGCCGGCTTTGATGAAAAACTCCGAACCGCCTGCGAACCAGCTGTCATAATGGCGGTTCATCGTAAGATCCTTGATAACCAGGGCCTTTGTAGCAGTTGGCAGTCTTTTGATTTTGCATGCCGGACCGGAGGACGGACTGACCGGCTGTCCGGCAAAAGATGATGAAAAGGTTGAAGGGGATAAAAAGGCCGAGGACCGCTCTGACGAAGGTCCGCCCACAATCAAGGCTCCTCCGCCGTTGTCCCATTCCGGATGTTCCCGCCTCATTACTTCGAGGGAACAGTACCCGCTGTCACTGTTGCGGTTCACAACCCACACAGGACAGGTCTGCGCCAATGCCTCATCCACTTCTATCCTCTCTATCTGACGCCCGCCGTCTGCATTCTGCACCACACGCCATCCCACATTGATTTCCTCATCATTTCCCGGGTCGTAGGTAAAAACCGGCATGGTCTCTCCGTCCCAGTTTTCTGAATAGGGCCAATAAATCTGCAAATCGGAGGAGCACAGCCTGTCTATCCATCCCCAGTCTTCCCCACCGCTTTTAGTGGCGGACTTTTGCGATGCATAATCCAGAATAAGGTCCCTCAACGGTCTGTCAATGGATGAAGGGGTTTTCGAACCTGTATGCCCGCCCACTCCCTGCCCCGGGGTCTCGAACAGGTCCTTCATCATATATTCTTCATCGTAGCCGTTGCCCGAAGAAGAGTTTACTGCTCTGTGCACTTCGTTCAGGTGGACGGTTTCCAGAGGCAGCTCCGAGAGCATCTGCGCCACCTTGTCCAGAGGGATGGCAGCTGCAGACGGCTCCGGGCGGTGTTCCGGGATTTTTTCGCAGGCGAGCAAGACCACCGGCGAAAGCAAAAACAATAATGTTCTGGTTCTCATAGCAAACAAATTTATGTCTGCAAAGAGAACGATAATTATCAGTTGAATGACATTTTCAGCGGCTAATTTGCGAAAAAGGCAACACAGACGCGCAGAACGAGTCTTTGTGGAACGGAGAAAGTGTCAGAGATGCGCATTTAATAAATTTCAGGCCCCAGAATCGGGCACAGAGGCATACAGTAGCGCGATTATCCGCTTAAAACACCAAAGCGGCAAAGACTCCGGAAGACAAACAGAATCAGCGCACACAGAAAGTAAAACGTGGTTTGCCGCTAAGGTCTTCGACTGTCTTCACTCTGGAAAACGAGGAAAACAAAGCCGCTGTTTCATCAGGCAGGGCCTCATTCTGTTCGAGAAAAAGCAGTCCGCCCGGACGGAGCAGGCGTTCAGCCCAGTCACTGACGGCCTTGTAGAATTTCAGAGGATTGGCATCGGGCACGAAGAGGGCGATTCCCGGCTCATGTTCCAGCACATTGCGCCTCATCAATGCCCGCTCCCGTTCCAGCACATACGGAGGATTAGAAACCATCACGTCCACCTGTTGCGCAAGCCCGCCGGGAAACTCCCCTGCAAGAGACTCCGGCACGCCCTTCAGCACATCCGCCTTCACGAAAACCGGACGGTTGTAAACTTGTCCGGCAAGTGCCTCAGATGCAGGCTTCGGGCCACATACAGCTTCGCGCGCATCTTCAGGCAAAGGAGTTCCGGCTCCTCCGAACTGCCCATCCGCGATTTTCAGAGCATCTTCGGAAATGTCCACCCCGCACACCCGAGCCGAAGGAAACTCTAAGGCAAGAGTCCACGCAATGCAGCCTGAACCCGTGCAGAGATCGAGAACAGTCAGACTGCGGTCTCCGAACGCAGTCTTTATGTCACGGCTCACTAAATGGCAGAGATATTCGGTTTCAGGACGCGGAATCAGCACCCCCGGAGCGACAAAAAAATCCCGCCCGCAGAAAGACGCCTTCCCGGTGACATATTGGTACGGCTCTCCTGAAGCCAGACGCGAAGTGCAGTCCATGAAAGCCCCGGCCAAAGAATCTTCAATATCCATAAAAGGCTCTGTCACGACAGAATATGACGGCAACGAAAGATAATCACCCATCATTGCCGCCACTATGGCATCCCTCTCCACCCTTTCCGTATATTCGGAAGAAAGACTTTCCTTTGCCTTACGGACCAGATCTACGAGCTTCATCGGCGTCCGGCTGTACTGTCTATGATTCCGCTGAGGAAGTCCGTCATCGACAGGCCCGCCGTCCTCACCATTTTAGGTACAAGAGAAGCAGCAGTCATACCAGGAATCGTGTTCATTTCCAGGAAATAGAGCCTGTCGCCTGAAAGGATATAATCAACCCTGACCAGACCGGAGCATCCGAGATGGGAATATATCTTCCTCGAAGTCTCCTGCACGCGGGCAGTGGTTTCGGCATCAAGGCGGGCCGGACATATTTCCTCGCTTTCGCCGTTGTATTTGGCATCATAGTCGAAGAACTCCCTCTCCGTGACGATTTCGATTACAGGCAAAGCCTTGACAGACTCGCTGTCAGAATACACTGCACAAGTGATTTCCCGGCCATTGACCGCCTCTTCGACAAGAACGGTGTCACTGTCCTCGAACGCGAAATCCACCGCCGCCTTCAAATCTCCGGCTTTCTTGACCTTGGTGACTCCTAAACTTGAACCTCCGTCGGTAGGTTTCACGAACACCGGATAGCCGAGTCTGTTTCCGACCTTTTCCTCCAGACCTTCGAGGGCCTCCCCCTTCCGGATGAATATATCCTTGGCACAACTTACGAAGTCCACGTCCTTGAGATAACTCTTGCACGAAAACTTGTCGAACAGGATAGTAGATACGAACGAATTACAACTGCTGAACGGCACGCCGATCATCTGGAGATAACCCTGAAGCTGGCCGCTTTCGCCAGGGATTCCGTGCTGCATTATATAGGCGTAGTCGAATTTCACTTTCTTTCCGTCCACAACTGCCGAGAAATCGGTCTTGTCCACCTGCGGCGCAGGATCCAGCTCGACCCTTTCCCCTCCGCCGACACGGGTGGCGAGCACTTTCCAGTCTCCGAAACGGGCGAAGACTTCATATATGTCAAATCTGTCTCCGTCTATCTGTGATGCCGTAAAACGGCCACTTTTGCATGAGATTTCCCACTCTGAAGAATCGCTGGCATAAATCACGGCGATACTTTTCCCTCTGAATTTTTCCATCTTGACGATAAAAACTTATGTAATCTTCAAAAATTGCCAGTCCCGCTTATGACTATTTCCTGCCACGCCTTTTCCCGGACGGCTTCGTAGAGGCGATTATATCCCTGCAGTCCTGTTCCGTCAACGCGGCGGCATCCTTTCCTGACGGAATCTTGTAATTGCCTCCGTCATACTTTATATAAGGTCCGTAATTTCCGTTTATTACCTGTATGCCGTTGAATTCGGCTATGATTTCCTTGGTTTTCGCCGTTCCCGCAGCCTCGATTATGGCTATGCAGTCCTCCAGACTTATTGTAAGGGGATCTGACTTGCGCGGCAGGGAGACATTGCGGTCGCCGTATTTTATATAAGGTCCGAAACGGCCTGTAGTACACACCACGTCCACTCCGTTGTACTGCCCTACCGTGCGCGGAAGCGAGAAAAGCTTGAGCGCGTCTTCAAGAGTGAGACTTTCGATGATCTGTCCCGGCGCGAGATTGGCGTATTTCCTGTTCTCACCCTCACCTTTCTGCACATACGGGCCATAGTGCCCGAATCTGGCGACTATAGGCTCTCCGTCCGAGGGGTCCACTCCGAGTTCGCGGCTCACATGACTGTATTCCCTGTTGTTCAGACTGTCCTCGACTGTCTTGTGGAAAGGCTTATAGAAATCGGCGAGCAATGTGTTCCATGCGAGTTTGCCTTCGGCTATGCTGTCGAATTCCTTTTCCACATTGGCCGTGAAGTCATAGCCAAGTATTTCCGTAAAATTCTTGACAAGGAAGTCTGTGACTATGATTCCTATATCCTGAGGCAGGAGCTTTCCCTTTTCTGCCCCTACAGACTCCACCCGGGTGCTCTCGCTGATTCTTCCGTTTTCAAGGACCAGATCCCTGAAACTCTCATTGACCCCCGCCTTGTCGCCTTTCACGACATAGCCCCTTGCCTTTGTAAGGGTGGTGATCGTAGGGGCATATGTTGACGGACGGCCTATTCCGAGTTCTTCGAGCTTCTTGACCAATGTGGCTTCAGAATAGCGTGCCGGGGCTGTTGTGATACGGTTTTCAGCCTTGATGCGCCTCTGTTCCACCGGCATTCCGACGCCTATCCCCGGAAGAAGCACCTCCTCCTCGCCGGGAGCATCGTCATCCCTGCCTTCAGAGTAAAGCCTCATGAAACCGTCGAAAAGCACTTCGTTTGACTGTGCCGCGAACTGTCCCTCGACTCCGTCCGCCGCTAATTTGATGTCAGTACGGAGGATTCTGGCATCCGCCATCTGGGAAGCAACAGTCCTGCGCCATATAAGTTCATACAGACGCTGCTCCTGGGGCGTACCGCCGATCGAGACACGGTCGATATAAGTGGGGCGGATGGCCTCGTGGGCTTCCTGCGCGCCCTTGGATTTGGTCTTGTAGTTACGTGTGCGCGAATACTCGGCACCGTATTCTGACGTTATGAAAGACTTTGCGGCCCCGAGTGCGAGCGTGGAAAGATTCGTGGAGTCGGTTCTCATATAGGTTATGAGTCCGCTTTCATAGAGCTTCTGCGCCACGCTCATGGTCGTGCTCACCGACATATGCAATTTGCGGGATGCCTCCTGCTGCAGCGTGGATGTGGTGAACGGAGCTGCCGGAGTGCGGGTGTTTTCCTTTTTCTCCACAGACACGACGGAGAATCCTGCATCCCTGCAGCTGTCCAGGAACTTCGCGGCGGATTCCATGTCAGGAAATTTCCTGTCCAGCACCGCTTTCAGGCAGGCGTCCTCCGGAAAGCCCTGAGGGTGGAAGAGAGCCTCGATTCTGTAGAACCGCTCCCCCTTGAACGAAAGGATTTCCCTTTCCCTGTCCACTATTAGCCTCAGCGCCACAGACTGCACCCTTCCGGCGGAAAGTTTCGGCTGCACCTTTCTCCAGAGCACCGGCGAAAGTTCGAAACCTACCAGACGGTCCAGAATCCTGCGTGCCTGCTGGGCATCCACAAGATTCATATCTATATCCCTCGGTGTCTCTATTGCATGGAGAATGGCATTTTTCGTAATCTCATGGAACACGATTCTGCGGGTGTTCTCCTTGTCCAGTCCCAATGTCTCGTACAGATGCCATGATATGGCCTCTCCTTCCCGGTCCTCATCGGATGCCAGCCACACCGTCTTTGCTCCGGCAGCCAGTTTCTTCAGTTCGGCCACAACTTTCTGCTTGTCCGAAGGGACTTCATACCTGGGTTTGAAACCGTCCTCGATATCTATGCTCAAATCACTCTCATGCAGATCCCTGATATGTCCGAAACTCGGCTTCACTATAAACCCGTCTCCTAAAAACTTCTGGATTGTGCCCGCTTTCGCCGGAGACTCGACTATCACGAGATTTTCCGCTGCCGCATTGTTCTTCTTTGCCATTATCTCTTTTTTAGCTGTCATTTTTCAAACGAAACTGCAAAGTAAAACACAATCGCGGCAATTATCCAAATTTATTAAGTAATTTTGTAGTTCCCTTTCTTCCGGGAGGGGCTGAAAACCATAACGCATATAATATATAAGGTGATGACTGACGCTACGAAAAAGAAAATAACGCTCTGGTTCTGGATTGTATTTCTGGCTCCGTTTGCCATTCTCGGCATTATGATTCTGTTGGTATGGGCTTTTGCCGACATACCTTCATTCCGGGAACTGGAGAATCCGGACAGCAAGCTGGCGACCCAGATTATCGCTTCAAACGGCGAGATTCTCACTACAATCCATGACGAAAACAGGCTCTACGCTTCCTACAACGAACTTTCACCTTTCTTGGTGCAGGCGGCGGTGGCGACTGAGGACATCCGGTTCTACAAACATTCCGGCATTGACTTTACCAGTCTCGCGCGTGTGCTCGTAAAGACGATTATCGGTCAGGATTCAAGCCAGGGAGGCGGAAGCACCATCACCCAGCAGCTGGCAAAAACACTTTATCCGCGAGACGACACAAGGAGCAGGATTCCGGGCGTATCGCAGGTCAAGATGGTGTGCATCAAGCTGAAAGAGTGGATTACGGCCGTAAAGTTAGAGAGGAACTACACCAAGGACGAGATTATGGACATGTATATGAATGCCATATTTTTCGGAAGCAACGCCTACGGCATCAAATCGGCATCCAGGACATTCTTCGCCAAGAACCCTTCCGAACTGACCTTGGAGGAAAGCGCGACGCTGGTCGGAATGGTGAACAAGCCCACCCGCTACAACCCCGTGCTCAACCCTGACAAATCGCTCCAGAGAAGGAATTTCGTGATTTCCCAGATGGAAAAGGCAGGATATATCTCCGTGCAGCAGAGGGACTCGCTCCAGAATATTCCAATCAACGTATCCTCCCACAAGGTTCAGGACCACAATGCCGGTCTTGGCCCCTATTTCAAGGATATGCTTATCCGTACGATGAAAGCGAAGGAGCCGCAGAGACGGAATTATGAATTCCACGAAGACTACCTCACCGATTCGCTGCGCTGGGAGAATGACGGGCTCTACGGCTGGCTCGAAAAGAACCGCAAAGCCGACGGCTCGCAATATGACCTCTACCGCGACGGTCTGCGCATCTACTCCACCATTGACGCAGACATGCAGAGATATGCAGAAGAATCTGTGGCAGAGCACCTTGGCAAGGACCTCCAGAAGACCTTCAACAGGGAACTGAGAGGCAACGGGAAAGCACCTTTCGCTTCCGACACGGACCAGGCGACCATCGACAGGCTCATGCAGCAGGGACGCAGGTGGAGCGACCGCTGGAGAATGATGAAGAAATCCGGCGCGTCCGACTCTGAAATCAGGAAATCTTTCGGCGAGAAAACCCAGATGCGGGTGTTCTCATGGAAAGGAAAGGGATATATAGATACCATGATGACTCCGGACGACTCCATCCGCTATTACAAGTCTTTCCTGCGTGCGGCTTTCGTGGCTGTCGAGCCGGGGACGGGCTACGTGAGAGCTTATGTGGGAGGTCCGAACTACAGATGGTTCAAATATGACAATGCGCAGCAGGGCAAAAGGCAGGTAGGCTCCACTGTCAAG
>CABQAB010000048.1 GCA_902461985.1 uncultured Bacteroidales bacterium
GCCAGCCATGCTTCCACGAATCCTGATCGTTGACGACGAAAGCAGCATCTGCATAGCAGGTCGGTGTGCCTGTATATTCTGAAGAAGGTGTGCAGGACCCTGTTGCAATCGCCGGCAGGGCTATTGCAAAAGCCAAGTCAGACGGATTTGCTGCAGTAATTGTCGATACGGCGGGACGGCTTGCCGTCGATGAGGAACTGATGAACGAGATTTCCGCTCTGAAAAATGCAGTCAAGCCTGACGAAGTCCTGTTCGTTGCTGATGCCATGACCGGCCAGGACGCTGTCTCGACCGCAAAAATCTTCAATGAAAGGCTGGATTTCAACGGAGTGGTGCTCACGAAGATGGACGGTGACACAAGAGGAGGTGCCGCCCTTTCCATACGCACGATTACCGGCAAGCCGATCAAGTTCGTCAGCACCGGAGAGAAGATGGAGGCTCTGGATTCCTTCCACCCTCAGCGTATGGCTGACCGTATTCTCGGAATGGGTGACGTGGTCTCCCTCGTGGAAAAGGCTCAGGAGCAGTTTGACGAGAAGCAGGCGCGGGAACTCAAGAAGAAACTTGCCAAGGACCAGTTTACGCTTCAGGACTTCTACAACCAGATCCAGCAGGTCAAGAAAATGGGTGACATCAAGGATATAGCCGGTATGCTTCCCGGCATGGACAAGGCTCTCAAGGATGTCGACATAGACAATAAAAAGGCTTTTACGTCAACCGAGGCGATTATCCTTTCAATGACGCCGTACGAGAGGGAACATCCCGAGGCAATCAACGGCAGCCGCAAGAAAAGGATTGCAGCCGGAAGCGGCACCCAGATCCAGGACGTGAACAAGCTCCTCAAGCAGTTCGAAGGAATGAGGAAGATGATGAAGATGGCCATGGGAGCCGGCGGAAAGATGAATATGATGCGGTCGATGATGCGTCATCGATAGACTTAGACGTGGTATATTGGTCAATCTGCGGCGTTGCCTGCGGGACATCTCCTCGGTCACTACCGTCAGGTAGCTCCCTCGTCGCTGCCCTTGACGCCTTGCATCTCAACCATTCTACCCCGTCTAATAACGGTCAATCTGCGGCGTTGCCGGCAGGGTATATCTGCCAGGCAGATTACCGCAAATTTACTCCCATGTCTATATGCTGAGACCGTCTGAATGATTTTTCGTTCAGGCGGTATTTTTCTTTGTCCTCGGGCGACAATGCCCAGTCTATGAACCTTTCAAATATATAGTTCTCCGCCTGTAATGACGGATGAACCATGTCTTCGGCATAGAAGCGGTAGTCCCGGAGTTCGTCCATGACTATTTCGTAGGCAGGGAAATATTCGCAGTTTTCCTTGTGCCGTCGTATGATTTCGTCCGTGCACAGCAGCAGATTGGCTTTGCTGAGACTGTTCCCGTGCGCCCCGTCTGCCATATGCCGTATGGGGCTGACGGTGAAGATGATGTCTTTTCCGCAGCCTGCAATCTTATCTGTCAACTCCAGAGTCTCATCCCGGCTCAGAAAGAATCTCTCGAACTCGGCAGCATTTCTTTTCAGACAGTTCGCCACTGTCATATTACTGTCCCTATGACGGTAACACCATGATGTCCCGAGAGTTATAATCACTTTGCCGCAGCCCCTCCAAAATGCGGAGGCCTTGTCCAACGCGGCATTCGCCGATTCAAGGAATTCTTCCGCACTGCCCTTTGCTGCAAGGGTGTGATGATGGAAAGATCCGATTTTCTGGCTGCCGCTTCCGAGCTGCACGCAGTCTTTCATGCTGAAATGCTCCCCGGACTGCAGCCTTTCAATGCTTCGGGCTATGGAAGCGGGATTATATAATGTCCCGAAAGGGTTTGACATGGCGTCAAAACCGGTTTCAGCGAGTTTGCGGCCTGTGCACCCGGCAAAACAGCTGCCGAGAACCATGATTCTGTCAGAATAGCCTATTCCTATGGACGAATGAGGAAATTCGACCGGTGTATTGAGTTTCATAATATCCGAACTTTGCCCAAAATTACTAAATTTGCGCGAGATAATGATTTTGAGATGAAAAAACTGATATTTCTGTTGTGCGTGCTGTCCACCGTCGAATTTGTCTCTGCCGCACAGATACGCCTTGAATACGATGTCCGCTTTGATTTCAGATTCGACAACCGGGAGTATGACAGAAGCGGTTTCCAGCGTTCCTGCACCTTGTTCGGAGCAAGACTTGAACCTTCGGTGGGATTCAGTGCTGATGCAGGAAAAACTCATCACTGCCTCATGGCTGGAATCGACGCCCTCGCGCAGTTCGGCGCTACAGACAGGGAAACAGCCTTGAACCTGATGTTCTGGTACAGATTAGGAATGACTTACGGAAAGACAGATTTCAATATAACCGCAGGCCTCATGCCCCGTTATTTCTCGAAAGGGGAGTGGTCTCCGGCATTTTTCTCCGATGAGTTGAAGTTCTATGACAACCGTTTCGACGGCATCATCTTCTCCTGGGACAATCCCAAATACTACTTCGAACTCGGCTGTGACTGGAACGGTCTGTACGGTGCGGAGCGCAGGGAAGAGTTCATGATTTTCACTTCAGGCAGATATAGGCCGGTAAAGTGGTTCAGAGCGGGTTGGGAAGCATACTTCCACCATTATTCATGTTCATGGAAGGCAAGCGGCGTCTGTGACGACATACTCGCTGAGCCGTATGTCTTATTTGATTTCGGTCACTTCGCCCATATTCAGGAACTTTCAATCCGCGCAGGCTGGATTCAGGCCTTGCAGCGCGACCGCAAATTCATAGGGCATTTCGTCGCACCATACGCAGGCGAAATCGTGGCGACGGTCCAGCATTGGGGAGCCGGTATCAGCAACCGTTTCACAGCCGGCAGGAATCTTCAGCCATATTGGTATCATACGGATGACACGGGAGCGGTCTATGGCAACGCTTTCTACAAAGGAGACCCGTTCTATCAGATGACCGATCCACGTTCCGACGGCTGGACGGGCATAAACAACGGGAGCACAAGAGATTTGTCCTCAGGCCTTTACGACAGGCTCGAAATCTATTATGCTCCCAAGATATGCAGAGGAGTGGACATAAAGGCCTCCCTCTTTTTCCATTTCCATTCAGGACAATACTCCGGAACGAACCAGTCTGTGTCTATTCTTTTCGACCTTCACGAGCTGATGAGTTTCATCAAAGCCCGGAAATAAGCCTTTCGAAGATTATAGACATCTTTTCGGATGCCGCTTCAGCGGCCCGGACTATTTCGTTTTCATCGGTGACATAGTCGTCAGGGTTGCTGTGGGCCTCGTCCGTGATTACGGACATCCCGAACACCGGTATTCCCGCATGTCTTGCCGCAATCACCTCCGGAGTCGTCGACATCCCTACCGCATCCGCACCTATCTTGCGGAAGAACGCATATTCTGCAGGAGTCTCGTATGTCGGCCCGGTGCAGGCTAAATATACACCTTCCTTCAACGCTATTCCATATTCTTCGCTGATGCTCCTGACCTTGGCTATGAGTCCGGGATCGTACGGGCGGGTCATATCCGGAAAACGCGGTCCTAAATCAGTCTTGTTCGGACCTACCAAAGGGTTGGGAATCATGTTGATATGGTCGCGTATAATCATCAGGTCCCCGACTTTGTAATCGAAATTCACTCCTCCTGCCGCATTGGAAACAAGTAGAGTCCTGATGCCGAGGCAGATCATAACCCTGACAGGAAGCACCACCGTTTCGGGGCTGTGCCCTTCGTAATAATGGTAGCGTCCCTGCATTGCGACGACCCTTTTCCCGCCCATGGTGCCGAATACGAAGTTGCCTTTGTGTCCTATAGCCGTGGCTGCGGGCATACCGGGAATGTCCGCATAATGCAGGGCGCGGGCCTCTTGTATGTTTTCGGCGAAATTGCCCAGGCCGCTGCCGAGTATGATGCCGACTTCAGGCCGCCAGTCTCCTATGATGCTCTTGATGTAGTCTGCGATGTGCTTCGCGCTGCCTGTTCCTGTTTCCATAACCTACAAAGTTGCTATAAGTCTTTCGAAAAGCAGGCTCATCCTGTCTGCAGCCGCATCAGCAGCCCTCACGACGTCATCCCCGTCATTCACATAGTCTTCCGCATAGTCGTCATGTGCCTCGTTGGTGATTACGGACATTCCGAAAACTGGAATCGAGCTGTGGCGGGCGACTATGACTTCAGGAATGGTGGACATGCCCACGGCATCGGCGCCGGCCAGACGGAAATACTTGTATTCGGACGGAGTTTCATATGACGGACCCGTTCCGGCAATATATACACCCTTTTTAAGGACTATTTTCAGTTCCGAAGCGATGTATTCCGCCTTTTTGATAAGATTCAGGTCGTATGGACGTGTCATGTCCGGGAATCTCGGCCCGAACTCATCCAAATTCCTGCCTATCAACGGATTTGGCAGGAGATTGATGTGGTCGCGGATAATCATCAGGTCGCCGACCTTGTAGTCGTAGTTCACTCCTCCGGCCGCATTGGAAACGAAAAGGTATTCTATTCCGAGGACTTTCATAACCCTGATGGGCAGCGTTACCAGGTCCATAGGATAGCCTTCATAATAATGGAAACGTCCCTGCATTGCCACCACCGTCTTTCCTCCCAGTTCTCCGCAGATGAAATTGCCTTTGTGTCCTATTGCGGTCGAAACCGGGAATCCGGGGATTTCAGAATAGGGGATAGCAATGGGATTCTGGATTCTTTCAGCCAGTTTTCCGAGTCCGCTGCCCAAAACGATTCCGACCAGAGGCTTTCTGCCTCCGATTCTGTCGCTGATATAAGCCGCAGCAGTGTTGATTCTCTCGATTCTTTCGTCCATGATTGTTGGTTTTACTGTTTTATTTCTATACGGGAAAGCACTTTCCGTGCCTCTCTGAGTATTTCTTCTTCTCCTTCAACCTTGCGGTGTCTCATTATGAATTTTCCGTTGCCTATGAGCGAGTCGATGCAGTCGCTGTGGGCTGAATATACGTAATTGGCAAGGAACGGGGCGGGGGAGAGGAAATTGTAGCCGCTGATGTCTACAATCTGTATGTCGGCTATCTTTCCCTCTTCGATCAGACCTGTGTCCAGTCCCAAGGCGACAGCACCGTTCACCGTTGCCATTTCCACAATTTCGTCCAAAGGGCAGACAGTAGGGTCGAATCTCCATCCCTTCTGCATCATTGCCGATGTCTTCATGGCTTCCAGCATATCCAGATTGTTGGACGAAGCGCATCCGTCAGTGCCTATGCAGACCTTGCAGCCGGCCTCGCGCAGTTCCTTGTATGGGAAATGGTAGCCGGAACTGAGTTTGAGATTGGAGTTGATATTGTGGACGCAGGTCACTCTGTTGCGTCCGAGAATTTCAATGTCCCTGTCGCTGAGCCATAATGTG
The DNA here is from genome assembly GCA_902461985.1 of uncultured Bacteroidales bacterium. Lineage (GTDB taxonomy): Bacteria > Bacteroidota > Bacteroidia > Bacteroidales > UBA932 > Cryptobacteroides. The sequence continues at coordinate 5,381 of CABQAB010000048.1, forward strand.
TGTGCGGCAATCAGGTTCGGACCGAGGACTCCGATGCTTTCGAGGTATTCGACAGGACTGAGCCCTCCGTGTGCAGCCATGCAGTCATCGACTTCCTTTTTCGTCTCGCTCAGATGGATGTGCAGCGGCAGCTTGTGAGCCCTTGCGAACTCCGCCGCCCATATCATCATGGGTTCGCTGACGGAATATGGCGCGTGGAATGCCATCGAGAAACGCAGGTTCCTGTCCCAGCTGCGGGAAATGTCATACATCTTCCAGCATCTGGCCTTCTCGATTTCGTTTTCTGAATCAGTCATCTTGTTTATGACGACATAGGAGGAAACAGGCCTTACGCCCATCTCGGTCGCTGCCTTGTGCCCGACGAGAGGGAACCAGTAGTGGTCGTTGAAAGTGGTAGTGCCGGTCTTTATCATCTCAAGGCAGGCTACTTTCGTGCCCCAGTATATGAACTCCTCATCCAGATTCTCTTCTATCGCCCAGACTTTGGCCAGCCACTCGTGGAAGGCCATATCCTCTCCGACTCCTCTCATGAGGGACATGGCGGCATGGGTGTGCATGTTCACGAAACCCGGCATGGCGGCTTTCCCGCTGCAGTCCATGACCTCCGCGGCTTCTTCCGCGACTGTTCCCGCATCTTTGATCGCAGAGATGCGGTCATCCTTGATGAATATGTCTTTCTGAGAGCCGTTACAGCAGATGTTTTTCAATATGATGTCGTACATGGCTACATTAAATTTTCCAAAGGTAGCTTTTTTCTTTGAATTTTCCCATATCCTCGCTATATTTGCGCTGTGGGAACAATCCATGGAATGCAGTATGCTTGACAATGTAAGACAGCAGTTCGTCAGACTTGTGTCCGCCTACGAGACGGAAAAGGCAGCGCGTTGCAATCTTGAGCAGAGGAACAGAGAGCTTGCGGACCAGTGCGATACCTACAGGAAACAGATTGCTGAGTTAGAAAAAAAGTATGATAACCTCAAACTCACGGAGGCGTTCGTGGGGGTATCGGCAGACAGTTCCGAGTCAAAACAGAAGATTGAAAGGATAATCAGGGAAATCGATAAATGTATATCCCTTATTGAGAATTAGTTATGGCGAGGAAAATTACAGTGTCGATAAGGAAGAAGAGCTATGCTCTGATGGCTTCGTCAGAGCAGCATGAGAGACTTATCAGGTTGGCGGCTGACAATGTGGACAGGCTCATAGAGAATTATGCAGGCAAGTTCAAGGCGCAGGACAGTGATGACATTCTGATTTTCACGGCTTTGAACGTTTGTATGCAGAACCTGAACTACAAGGAGGAAATCCTGAAGCTGCAGCAGGAAGCCGAGGCTCTGGAACGTGAGTTCAAAGGTTATCTGGACAAGATTGACTGAATAATCCGTTAGTTGCTTACTTGCTGAAATCAACACCAAACAAGTACAGAGATAACTCGGATGAGGGAAGACGGACCTATGTGACCCGGACGGGGATTCTGCTTTGCAGGACGGAGGATGTCTGAACTTTACGGAACTCAAATCTTATTTTTATAAGGTTTCTGTCAATATGACTAACGGATTTTTTATTTTAGCGGTCGTTTCCTTGGGGGAGATGACCGCTTTTTATATGAAAACAACCGATAACGGTACAATATAACTTAAACCATTTGTTATGATAATTTATTATATTCTTTCAGCTTTCGGCGGCGCAGCGGTTGCCGTCGGAGTCTATATTGCAGGAAGGCGCATTGTGTTGAAAGGACGCAAGGATGCGATAATCCAGAAAGCTGAGTTCGAGGCCGAAAACATAAAGAAGGAGAAGATATTACAGGCTAAGGAGAAATTCCTTCAGCTCAAGAGCGAGCATGAGAAGTACGTAAACCAGAAAAACGCTGACATCAAGGAAATCGAGAGCCGCCTCAAACAGAAGGAGAACACTCTCAACCAGCAGAATGCCGAACTGCAGAGGAAACACAGGGAGGCGGATGCCATAAGGGACAACCTCAGGACTCAGGTTGAAATCGCCAACCGCAAGTCAGAGGAATACGACCGGCTCAGCGAACAGGCCAACAGACAGATTGAGAATATTGCAGGGATGACGGCCGCAGAAGCCAAGAACACCCTGATGGAGAACATGAAGGCCGAGGCGAGGACTCAGGCGCAGTCATATATAAACGACGTGATGGACGATGCCCGGCTCAACGCCGCCAAGGAAGCGAAAAGGATTGTAATCAACACTATCCAGCGGACTGCCTCCGAAACGGCGATAGAAAATGCCGTTACGGTATTCAACATCGAAAGTGATGAAATCAAGGGCCGTATTATCGGTCGTGAAGGCAGGAATATCAGGGCTTTGGAGGCTGCTACCGGCGTCGAAATCGTGGTGGACGACACTCCTGATGCAATCCTGCTCTCCGCATTCGACCCGGTGAGAAGGGAGGTCGCGCGTCTGGCCCTGCATCAGCTTGTGATTGACGGACGTATCCATCCGGCAAGAATCGAGGAGGTCGTTGCGAAAGTCCAGAAGCAGCTGGAGGACGAGATTCTCGAAATAGGAAAGAGGACATGTATTGACTTGGGCATCCATGGCATCCACATAGAACTGATCAAACTCATAGGCAGGATGAAATACCGTTCTTCTTACGGTCAGAATCTGCTCCAGCATGCCAGGGAGGTGGCGAATATCGCTGCCATAATGGCCTCCGAACTTGGTCTGAACGCCAAAGCCGCGAAAAGGGCAGGTCTGTTGCACGATATAGGAAAGGTGTCTGACGAGGATCCTGATCTTCCTCACGCACTGCTTGGCATGAAGCTCGCGGAGCAGTACAAGGAGAAACCTGAAATCTGCAACGCAATCGGTGCACACCACGAGGAGACCGAGATGACTTCCATACTTTCTCCTATCATACAGGTTGCCGATGCCATTTCCGGTGCCCGTCCGGGTGCCCGCAGGGAAGTCATAGAATCCTATATCAAACGTCTCAAGGATCTTGAAAATATCGGACAGTCCTACAACGGTGTTGTCAAGGCATACGCAATCCAGGCCGGACGTGAACTCAGGGTGATTGTGGGTGCCGACCAGGTTTCCGACGAGCAGGCTGAGAAGCTCTCTGCCGATATCGCCCAGAAGATTCAGAATGAAATGACATATCCGGGCCAGGTGAAGATTACTGTAATCAGGGAGACCCGTTCAGTTGCATTTGCGAAATAGGTCTGCCGATGTCTCCGGTTTTTCAATAACTTATAATTCTGCATGATGATGTCGAATTTGAGAAAATTTTGCCTTTTGCTGTGCGCATTATTTGCGTGCGGCAATTTTTCTGTAATGGCCGAAAATGTGGACTGGTCTGTGCGCAGTGTCGAAAAATCCGAGGAAGACGGTTTGTACAGCATTGTTTTCAGCGGCAGAATTGCGGACGGCTATCATTCCTATCCGCTTTCAGACCCCTATTCTGCTCCGGAAGTCGAGTTTTCCGGCTTGCAGGGATGTACTTTGGAGGGAGGACTGAAGGACCTGAGCCATGCAGTGCCGTACAAAGGAGGTCTTGTCGTGAAGGATTCTCTGGTATTCGTGCAGGAACTCCGTATTGAGGCAGGCGTCACAGTTGCTGCCGTTAAGGGCACGATTACGTCTGTTTCGTGTGCCGGCAACAGCTGCTTTCCTCCTGAATATCACGATTTTGAATGCAAGATAGAAACGGCAGAAGGTCTTGCTGTATCCGGAAGTGACGCCGGCGGACAGCATATATCGGAGGCTGAAGCCGCCGCTGACGCAGGTGCAGTCCGGCACGATGCGTCAAGTGGAGATGAAACGGCAGGAGAGGGCGGCAAATCCTCTGTCCCTTTCGACTGGGGGCTTGTTCTGCAGGCGGTACTTTGGGGATTCGCTATGATACTCACGCCTTGCGTGTTCCCCATGATTCCTATGACAGTCTCGTTCTTTCTGAAGAATTCTGGAAACGCCTCTGCGGGCAGGTTCAACGCCTTTATGTACGGAGTGTTTATCATTCTGCTTTACACCCTGCCCATAACCGTCATAATCTTAGTGACATGGATTGCAGGAGGCGATGCCGTCACGGCTGACATTTTCAACTGGCTTGCAACACATTGGCTGCCGAATATATTGTTCTTTGTGGTGTTCATGGTTTTTGCCGCCTCGTTTTTCGGTGCGTTCGAAATCAGCCTGCCTTCGTCATGGGTAAACAAGGCGGACGGCAAATCAGGGAAGAAGGGGCTGGCCGGGATATTTTTCATGGCATTGACCCTTGTGCTGGTGTCTTTCTCCTGCACGGGACCTATAGTCGGCACGGTGCTTATCCAGTCCACTCAGGGACAGTTCTGGATGCCTATTGTAACAATGTTCGCATTTTCGCTGGCTTTCGCGCTGCCGTTCACTCTGTTCGCGCTTTTCCCTTCGTTGCTGAACAGGCTCAAGAGCGGGAGCTGGCTGTCTTCTGTCAAGATTATACTCGGTTTCATAGAAATCGCGCTCGGCTTCAAGTTTCTCAGTGTGGCTGACCAGACTTATCACTGGGGTCTGCTTGACAGGGAAGTGTATCTGGCGATATGGATTACAGTCTTTTCCCTGCTTGGATTATATCTTCTCGGAAAAATCCGTTTCCCTCACGAGGAAAAAAGGGAGAGCGTTTCCCTTTTGCGCCTGGTGTCGGCGATTGTAGTATTCTCTTTCGTTGTCTATATGATTCCTGGAATGTTCGGTGCGCCCTTGAAGGCACTTTCCGGTTATCTTCCTCCAATATCCACCCAGGATTTCGTATTGGGGCAGACCGGCAACACCGGTTCCCGTCCGGTAACTGGGGAAACTTCGAACCCTTACGGGCTTGAACTTCCATACGGGCTCAATGGCTATTTCCGTGTGGAGGACGGGTTGGAGGCAGCCCTCCGGTCCGG
>CABQAB010000049.1 GCA_902461985.1 uncultured Bacteroidales bacterium
GTGACATCTCCGCCCAGGCGCCTGGCCGCCACTGCCTGATTGGCACCTTTGCCACCGCGCCCCATCTTGAACTCTCCACCGAGAATGGTCTCTCCGGGTGCAGGCAGGCGGGATGCCCTGATGGTCATATCGGTATTGCTGCTTCCGATGACCAGAATCTTCCCTTTTGTCATTTGAACTTAGTTTTAGTGCTTTTCGTTGCGAATAACAACAACGATTGCGTTGTTTCTTGCCAAAAGTATGAAGATTGAACCCGGAATTTTCAGTTTATTCGGATTTTTTAGGGGTATGGTATGAAAATTTAGCGCAAATTTAGTCGCAACATGGCGGACCTACAGACTCTCTCTGGACGAGTTTAGGGGCAAGCTGCAGTTCTGAACGGCCTTCATGAGTCCGGGCGGAGGAAGAGTCAGCTCCCTTGCGCCGTTCAATTTTGGAAACTAAAATCCTGACAGCGAGTTTCGCCATATCCTCAACAGGCTGAATCACCCTGCTGACAGGAGGCTCCATATAATCCAGATACACATTGTCATCGAAAGAAATCAGGGATATGTCTTCTGGAATCCCGAGACGGCTTTCCTTTATGGCCTTCAACGCTCCAAGGGCGATGGTGTTGCTCAGAGCGAAGATTGCAGTAGGACGGGCCCCGGATGCCAACAGCAGTTTCGTCTCGACATACCCGTTCTGGACGGAGTAATCGTTGCCGCTGACATGGATATATTCTTCCAGCCCCGCTTCTTTCATCGCGGCGACGTAGCCCTCGACCCTCTTCCTGTTGGGAACGGAGGAATTTATGCCCTGGACACATGCTATGCGCCTGTGCCCGAATGACGCCAGGTGCCGGACAGCGCTCATTCCGCCCTGGTAGTTGTTGGCGGTCACATAAGAAAGCCATGAAGCCTCGAAATAGCGGTCTATGAGCACTACCGGGAAATACATTTCGTCGGCCTGCTCCAGCTGGGAGGCGTCTTCTCCGCAGGGAGCGATGATGAGTCCGTCCACTCCCCTCGATGCAAGCGAGCGTATGGTCTCTTTCTGGAAGCCTTCGTTTTCGGAGACATCCATCACCATTGTGGAATAGCCGTGCTGACGACATTCGGAAATCACTACCGCTGCAATGTCCGCAAAATATTTGTTGGCGACCGACGGCAGGACAAGGCCTATGATGTCGGTGCGGGATGTGCGCAGGCTGCGGGCGAGGGCGCTCGGAGTGTATTGGCAGCGCATGGCCTCGTTCATCACACGGTCGCGCGTGGCGTCGCTGATCCTGTACTTCTCGGCGTTGCCGCTGAGGACTCTGGAAACAGTGGTCATGGAAAGCCCGAGCCTCAGGGATATGGTCTGAAGTGTCTCTTTCATAGTCTGGAAGTTTTATGACGGCGGTTCAGAAGCATCAGGGATGCCGTATTCAGGACTATCCCATTTGTTCCTGTCCCTTTTGTTCCTGTCCCTTTTGTTCCTGTCCCTTTTGTTCAAGGAACTCAAGTATCGCAGGCCAGACTTCAGGGGCGTCTTCGAGCAGAAGCTCGTGGCGCAATCCAGGGAAAAGGCGGGAACTGACGTTGGTATATCCCCTTTTGCGCATGAACTCGACGGCTTTTTCGAAATCATCGTCACTGATACGGCACGGGTCGTCCGCACCTGAGACGAAAAGTATCGGCATATCCGGAGAGGACATTTTCCAGCCTTTGGGAGCGTAGCAGGCTTTCATGATGCGGAAAAGGTTGCGGAACCCGTTGGCAGTGAACGTGAATCCGCACAAATCGTCTTTTTCGTATTCTGCAACATTGTCCCTGTTCGCGCTCAGCCATGCGTGTCTGCCTTCTTCCGGGGTGAATCCGCGGTTGTAGTTTCCGAAAGCCATGTTGTCCAGTGACGAAGGCCTGTGATGGTCACCTTTGAAGAAGGATATAATCCCGGCAAAGGCGAGGGCCAGGGTTTTGAGAGGATTGTCCGAAGGGCAGCCGCAGACTATGAGGGCGTCTATGCAGTCGTCATATTTGCGGGTGAATGCCCTTACGACCATAGAGCCCATGCTGTGCCCGAAAAGTGTGCACCCGAGTCCTGGATAATCGGCTTTGGCTCTGTCCTGCACCAATTTGAGATCTTCGACAAGGGCGACGGCACCGCCGGAATACATATAGCCGAGATCATCCTTGCACCTGACTGACTCTCCGTGCCCTCTATGGTCATGTATTACACAGACATAGCCGTTCGCGGAAAGGTACTCCATGAAAGGATAATAGCGTTCCTTGTGCTCTGCCATTCCGTGCGAAATCTGGAATATGCCTTTATAAGGCTTCGATTCCGGTTCGGTCACGGCTACCGCCAGTTCGAGGTTGTCATAAATTGATTTCAGTCTGAATGTCTTCATATCATGTAGTTTTATCCGCAAATGAAATAAAAAATTTTGATTTACAGGAGACAGCGTGCAATTTTTTAGCCTGAAATCATGCGCAAACACATAATTTTCATTTGAAATGGTTACTTTTGGGGACAAAAATTGACCGACATGAAAAAATACATCCTGGCATTGGATCAGGGAACCAGCAGTTCAAGGGCTATAGTATTCGATTCGGATTCCCGTCAGATTGCCGTGAGCCAGAAGGAGTTCCCGCAGCATTTCCCACGTAACGGATGGGTGGAGCACGACCCGGAGGATATATGGGAATCGCAGAAATGTGTCATGGAAGAGGTCGTACGGCAGGTCGGGGTTGAGAATATAGCCGCAATCGGCATCACCAACCAGAGGGAGACGACTGTTGTCTGGGACGCAGAGACCGGCAAGGCAGTATGCAATGCCATTGTATGGCAGGACAGGAGGACTGCGGAATATTGCTCACGCCTGTCCGAGGAAGGATATGACGAGTTCATACGCAGCCGCACGGGACTGCTCCCGGATTCATATTTTTCAGGCAGCAAGCTGAAATGGATTTTAGACAATGTGGAAGGGGCGAGGGAAAGGGCTGAAAAAGGGGAACTGCTGTTCGGCACCGTCGATTCCTATTTGGTATGGCGGCTGACGGGCGGGAAAGTACATGTTACCGACGTTACCAACGCATCAAGGACTATGCTCTTCAATATTCACACCTTGGACTGGGATGAGGATTTACTGGAGATGACTGACATTCCCCGCAGAATGTTGCCTCAGGTGAAATCCTCTTCGGAGGTCTATGGTTACGCGCTTGTAAACGGGGTGGAAATCCCTGTCGCAGGCATCATAGGCGACCAGCAGGCTGCACTTTTCGGGCAGCTGTGCGTGGAAGAAGGCGATATCAAGAACACATACGGCACCGGATGTTTCCTGCTGATGAACACGGGGAAGAAGGCTGTGGAGTCGTCAAACAGGCTGTTGACCACTGTGGCATGGAAAATAGGAGAAGAGGTGAACTATGCCTTGGAGGGCAGCGTATTCGTGGCCGGAGCCGCCGTGCAGTGGCTCCGGGACAATCTTGGAATAATAAAGACGAGCGCGGAAATAGAGGAACTTGCATCACGCGTGCCTGACAGCGGAGGGGTGCGCTTCGTGCCTGCCCTGACCGGACTTGGCGCACCCTACTGGGAGCCGTCAGCCCGCGGTTGTATCTTGGGCATAAGCCGTGGCACTACCGCGGCACACATCGCCCGTGCCGCCCTTGACGGCATAGCCTGCCAGGTCGCCGACGTGGTGCGCTCCATGCAGCGGGACTCAAGGATTCCGCTTTCACATCTGAAAGTGGACGGCGGAGCGTCCGCGAACGACCTGCTTATGCAGATTCAGGCGGATGTGCTCGGGATAAGTGTGCTCAGGCCTCAGGAGAGGGAGACGACCGCTCTCGGAGCCTGCTATATGGCAGGACTTGCCATAGGTTTATGGTCCGGCACCGGCGAACTCAAAGACCGCTGGCGTCTCGACCGCCGATTTGACAGCAAAAGCACTCCCGCCCAACGCCACGCTGCCGAAACGGCCTGGCTCTCAGCCGTCCGTTCCGCCACGAAGTAGAGATTCAGGACAGACTTTTGAGTCAGCCCCGAACTAAGTTAAAAGGAAAATTTGTAGCCGAGGGAGAGGGCCATGTCGGATGCAGTCTCCCATGATGCGGCCTTGAGTTTTGTACCCTCTTTGTTCGTGTCTATTTCAAGACCGTGTGTCCAGTGATATAGAGCGCAGAAATCTATGCTGTGGTTGCGGGTGATTTTCCATTCCACACCTAAGACTGTGCGGACGCGGTTGATGTAGGCTGTCTTGTAACCGATAAACTGATAATCGGTCCACTTCTGTCCCGCCTCGTTCCATGTGGCATTGAAGGACGGATCATTGAAACAGTTCCTCAACTCAACGTAAGCATACGGTTCCCAATGGGCGAAACCACGGTAACTAACCTTGAAACGGGATTTCAGTTCGAGAGCGTTCGGGCAGTCCTGGTAGGGATTCGCGCCGGTTTTATGGGTCATTTCGAGGGATTCCCTCAAAGTCAGGTGCCACATTCCGGCATCGTACATTCCGGTCAGGTGCAAAGATGCACGGTGGCGCGGGCTGAAGGAGCCGTCTGACGACTTATAGTGACCGATGAAGGTATATGCGACACCGGCACGGAAATAATTGCAGACCTTGTAAGACAGTCCCAAACTTGCCTGATGTCTTTCGACCGCAGCAAAATTGTTATGTGTCCTGAGTTCGTATTCGGCATCCAGCCGCAACCCTTTGAAGATTTTCCAGTCCAGTCCTGCCGAGAAACGTCCTGTAAAGCCGAACTCATCGTCCCTGACTGTCGGCACCCCCTCCGGAATCTGGGCCATGGCCGAAATGGAAACAAATGAAAGGATTGCGCTTATGACAAATGCGCGGACAGCTCTGGTGCTGAAAATGCGTGGTTCTGCAGAAATCATGATTGGTTTCGTCTTGTTTGTGGTCGTTTATACGAAAAATGTCCCGCAAATTTAAACAATTTCCGGGACATGCCAATTTCATCCGAAACATGACAATCAGAAAAGTAGCTTCTGTCCGAAATATGGCAGTATGTTGAAAAAATATGCCTCTGGCACCGCTCTGTGCGGTAGTCAAAATTTCTTTAACTACCGCATCAGCCGCCAGTTCTCTACACAAACGGGCAGACCCTAAAAGAAGACCCGCCCCGAAAAAGACTTTCGGGGCGGGCTTATTGGATGACAATGTCGTGACTTTTAAGTCAGTCCGTCATTGATCGGCGATTCCCTTGATTACAGGGAAGCGGCCGCCAGATTATTCGAAGAGTACGAATTCATTTACGAAAGCACCGTAATAAATGTCGTAGTAGTACTCGTACCAGTAGTCTTGCTGTTCCTCATCGAATTTCCTGACATAATTTCCATCTTCATCTGTTACATAATTACCAGACTCATCCGTTTCATATACACTGCCGACATACAATGTGGCAGGAAGGATGATCATAGCGCTCACCTTACGGCCGGCGAGTTTTTCAGTAAGATCGATATTGTAAGTCGAATAATCCGGCTTGGTAATGAGGAAGTCAGCTGGAGAAGGCTGGTTTTCGGGAACTGACTCGACCTCACCCTCTATAAGAGAGACCTGCTGATATATATACTCGTCCGTACTATAACTGTACTCTTTATCCCATGTGTAATCATCTTCACCCTCATACTTGAACATGATGGAAAGCCTGCGCGGACGGTATCCGTACCAGTCAGAATCAGGATCAGCCGCCACAGTAAGCCCTTTGAGGGCCACAGCCTCGTTGAACACAACTTCTGCAAAACAACCATAATAGTAACTGTTGTCAGTGGCAAAGCCGTTGGAACTATCATACACAGTGGAATACCAGCCGGTAGAAAGGTCACCGTCAAAAGCCTCGGCGACAGTCTCCCCTTCATATTCCCATCCGACATAGCTCTCCAATGCGCCTACAGTATAGCGGTCGGAAGAAATCTTGGTCCAGCCCTCAGGAGTGTCAGCCTTGTTGATATTCCTTATGAACCTTACGGTGACGGTGTTTGCTGTCGCGCTCACCTCAGTATTGTCGGACGTAGCTTCAATCGTCAGAGGCAGGACATAGATTCCGGCTTCAGGCATGGCCTCCGCATTGATTGTGACAAGGAAAGTCTCAGCGGCCTCTTTTGCACCTGCTGCGATTTCTGCTGTTGCGCGGACAAGGCTGTAGCCTTCTTCAGGCATCCTTGTAGCATTTGAAGGAACTTTGCTGAAATCGGCCTTCAAAGTTGCTGAAGCGGCGTTCTTGACCTCGGCGTTGGAACAGAGTTTCAGACTGATTTCATTAGTACCGACAGTCTCGGTCTTCCCTGTAAGTTCATCAACAGTAAGAGAGTAATACACCTCGTTGCTGACAGGCAGGCCGGTAGTGAGATAGATTGAGTCATTCACTACGGTTCCTGCATCAGGCTCTTTTTCACAGGAAACGAAAAGCAGTCCTGCCGCAAGGGCAAGGGCGGAAATACTTAAAATCTTTTTCATAAAATTGTGTATTAAGTGGTTTATAACTGAATTGTCATAATCTAAAGCCAGAGCAGTTCATCCGTGTCTGTGCGTACAGGAGTGACCCACTGCCATGACTTTGAGGCATCGGAAAGTTTCGTCTCCACACAAGTGCCCAGATCAAAGTCGTTTCCGTTGCCTGAGGCATCGTGGAGGACGGTACCCTCACCTTCGTTGCACTTCCAGTAACCCACGAGACCCTCCGACTGCGGATCGACCGAGTACATATTGTCCGCAATCTGGGACTGGCTCCTTGCACAGGACCACAGACGCACTTCGCTGTAGCAGTAGGGGTTCGTATGCCACTGAGAACTTGCCGAGCCGAGAGTGACTGTCTCCATAAGGTTAGTCGCTGCGTACGCAGGATTGAGATCCCGACGTACTTCGGAACCGTTCACATACATCACGAGATTGCCGTCGCCGGTGCTTACGATTGCGACATGATACCATTTGGAAGTGATATTTCCGTTCCAGGTATAGCCTTCATTGCTGAGCACCTTTACATTGATGGAATTGTCCACCTGAAACCGGCAGTAGATCTGGCCCTGCGACTCGTTGATTTTAGCCTGGTCCGGATATATCTGAAGGAAGGCCTCATTCTCCTTGCCCAGCCCGAGAGATGCGACGCGTAGCTCGACCGTATAGGCGTTGGTATTGACAGGATTCTTCAGTACAATCTTGGCCCCGGACATGGCGTTGATCTGGAATCCGTTAGTGATGATGACTTGCTCGAAAGCATAAATCCTGCTGCTTTTCCTCGCAAGGGCCTGAGTCCCGTCCGAAACTGAAGTAATGGCAATCGGAAGCGCGTACTTCCTGCCTGATGCGACCATTTCGTCCGTATAAGGTTTCACATGGACGCTGACCACGTCGGAGAGGCTGCTTCCGGCAGGGACGGTAACTTCCACAGGAACAAAATCGTGAGTTCCGTCAGGAAGCATGACGAGTGATGTCCCGTTGCGTCTGTTATAGTCGTCAAGAGCAGCCTGGCTGAGTTCCAGTTTCACGGTCACGTCCTGCTCCAGCCGCTGTCCGCAGCGGACAGTCGCCGTGACGTCCGCTCCGTCAACTTCATTGAGCACGACTTTGGAGTAGACGTTCTCTGCCGACTCATTGATATAGAAGGCATTGTCCAAGACAGGATTCAGCGCGTCGTTGCATCCCGCAAGAAGCAGAAGGGCTGCCACACCATATATTGAATTTTTCATGACTGTTTAGTTTTGAGGGTTCATTATGCTGATGGCTTTTCTGATGCCAGGGTAAGTCATGCTCTCTCCGGTGACCTCGTAGCCGTACTCTATATGATAGGCCCCGAATCCTCCCTTGCGGTAAGGCACCCCGCCTATCATTGGCGTCCACCTTGCCATTCCTTCAACTGAGCGCATGGACTCGTTGCCGTAACGGTCCTTCCACGGCCCTCCGTTGGTCATGGCAAGCCCTTCCTCGAAATTCTCGAGAAGCAGATACCTCTTTGCCACCCACTCGGCGGGAATACCGGCCTTTGCGAAATTGGTCACGGCACTCTGGAAACGGCGGTCCATGGCGGCGTCACTGCCGCTACGGTCAGAACTTGTCGAATACGCCTGAGTCGCAATCCAGTCGAAATACTGCCCGGCCTCCGGATTGACATATTCCGGAGCACCGTCTATCATCAGGACCATTTTCTTCCCTCTTTCAGCACCTATGGCATCGATACGGCTGCGCAGCCTCTTCACGAAAGCAAGCGTCCTGTCATTGTAGATTTTAGCGGAAGAGCCACTGAGGTCGCCCCACTTTTCACCCACTAAATTGCCGTATCCTCCGGCATAACCGTATTCGTAATCGAAATCGAAGCCGTCGAGATTGTACTTGGCGATGGTGTCGCAGATGGCGTCCGCATATCTTTCCACAGCCTGCAGGGCGGCTGCCTGTTCTTCCGCATCGGAAGCGTATGCTCTCCGCGGCTTCAAGCCCCAGAATGCCATTCTCGCCTCCTTTTCATCCTTATAGACGTCACCGTTCACCGGAACGCTCCCTGAAGAAGCCAGAGTCTCCGCTATCCATGCAGGAGTACACTGGTCTCCGATATTGGCGACTATGAACACTGCAAGGCACTTCATCCCCTTCAGTTCCTGCGCCTTTTTCAAATCCCTCTTCCGGGAATCATCGAGATTGGACCAGCATCCCCACAGGGACACCATGTCCAGACTGTCGGGAAGACCCATGAGACTCAGTTTCATGTTCACGACATCCTCTCCGGCCCAGCCGGCGAAGTAACCGAAAGAAATCTGATGGTCGGACTCGCGGTATGCACGGATGTTCTCGTAATACTCCGCGGTCTTGACGTTCTGCGTCAGGTCCGTAGGATTGTACGGTTCTATGCTCGTCCATTTGCTGCAGGAGGACAGGCCTGCAATGAGGACGGCAGCAATTGCATATATTCTGATTCTGTTCATAATAAGTCTATTTCTTTGCCCACCAAAGTTTTGTAATGAAATCATCCGTTCCGGAAAGCATGGACTTGGCCTGAGTAAGATTTTCGGCATTGTTCTGCATTTCGTTCACGGGGAAAGGGATACGCTCAGCCACGACAAGACCATCGTACACTGCCGGCACTGAGCGGTAGACAGGGAAGAACTTCGGAAGTCCCGTCCTGCGGTAGTCGCACCATGTTTCGTGGCCCAAAGGATACTGGGCGAGATATTTCTGCACCATGAGCCTCTCGTAGTTGGTGTTGTCAGCTGATGTACCGTCTGCAATGGCGTCATCCCAGGCCACGGTTACGTTGCTCACAGGATCGCAGTCCTCACCGGTAAGAACGCTGCTTTTGTAGGCCGCCTGGGTCTTCGTGTCGTCAGAAAGGTATGTCTCCGCCCCGGAAACTCCCCACTGTTCGAAAGACAGCCGGATTCCGTTCTCGTAGAAGTTCTTCGCACTGCCTCCCATATCCCAGCCTTTCATTGCGGCTTCAGCCATAAGGAAAGACGTTTCGGACGCCGTGAGCAGAGGATATGCGGTATACTGGTCGACAGTCGCGACGGAATGTTTCACGAAATCGTTTCTTTTGCACATGGTGCCTGCCCTGAGGCCCTCCACTTCAGTGTCATGTGCCGTAAACGTCGAAGTCTCGAAGTAGGCGGAAAGCCGAGGATCGTCATAGCCTTTGAGATAAGAGACCAGGTCAGCGCATGCGCGGCTGTCGTTATAGGATTTGGCCACGCCCCAGAACGCACTCCTGATCTGCCCCATCCTGCCTGATGTCATGTTGAAGAAAGCGTTGTCGGAGTTGGAAGTGATGACTCCCCTTCTGACTGCCTTCTCTGCATATTCCTTTGCCACGTCCGGAGCGGGGTTGCTGATTCTGACGGCAAGCCTCAGCATAAGCGAATTGGCGAACTTGAGCCATTTGTTCCAGTCCCCCGAATAGATGCGGTCGAAATTGGCCATGGTCAGGTTTCCGTCCCAGGAAACGACGAAAGAGGACATATTCTCAATTGCCTCGTCAAGTTCCTTGAGCATGGTGAGATAGACCTCGTCGTCATCATCATAGCCCACATAGAAACTGCTTGTGCTCACCTTTGAATAAGGTATAGGGCCGTACTGGTCCGCAAGACGGTGCATGACGGCGACTCTCATTATCCTCGCCCATTCGTAGTTCACTCCGGTTTCTCCGGTTATTCCGCACACCTCGGAATATGAGGAATAAAACTCAAGGGCGAAAGTGAAAGGG
>CABQAB010000050.1 GCA_902461985.1 uncultured Bacteroidales bacterium
AACATTTCAAGACAGTTTCCAAATTGCTCACACAACCAGAAGCAGGACTCTTGCCAGCCCTGCTTCTGTTGCATATTTAGCAGTGTGGTGTTTTGTGTACTTCTGCTGCAAACTTAATGAACATCGGAAAGTCTTGAAGCGATACTCTGTTTGTACATCTCTTTGTCTTCAGCATCGAGGAAGGACATATCGATTGCTTCGTCGAACTTTGGAATGAGTTTCCGGTATTTTGCCACCATGTTTTCGAAGACCTTTGGAACGATGCCCGAGGTTTCCATTGCCTTGAGGAAGTCTGCTTTCCTTATGCGTTTCTTTTTTGCGTTGAGAGTAAGGGCCAGTTCTTCGTCATCTTTTGGATTGACCAGGGCTATGTTCAATAAGTCGTATGCAGGAGTGAGACTCCATTTGCCGTTTGGTGCATAGAGGGAGAAGTTCTTCAGGTGCATGTCGTTGTTTCCAACCAACCAGCTGAAGAATACCAGCTCATAGAAATCTGTGAGATCGAGGAGCGGCGCATAAGAGTATTTCGCTATGACCTTTGCAATCTGCTCGTACGAACTTTTGTATTTGTATTCTGTCTGCCTTTCAGTAAGCTGACACATATCCTCCATCGGTATCTTCCCGCCATCTACGGAACGGTCGATTCTCTTGGTCAGATATCCAAGTGTGCCATCCTTGAGACGTATCAAGGTGTGTGGGACGACTTTAATCTTGGCGATTTCTGCCAGATGCATTGTCAGGTCTTCATTCTCAGGCAGAGTCTTGTATGACTGAGTCTGCGGTTTTAAGATGTAGTCTCCCCAGAGGCCTACGATTGTAAGTCTTTTCGAACCATCGTGTCTGTGGAGGTGAAGAGAGAGTTTTTCCTGAACTCCTGTCAGTGTGGTCTGTGACCGGATAATCTGAGCAGCCAATGTGTCAAGTTCATCAAGAGAGTAGGGAAGTTCCGGGGCTTCTGCCATTCCGAAGAACTTTTTAGAGCATCCTTTGTGGAAGTCCATTTCGCCTTCTGCCAGCTCTTTATAACAATATAGACATTTACTCATGGCTTTCATTCTTTATCGGTACAACACTCACTGCACCGATGCAGTCCCTGCAGCAAAGCATGAGCAAAGACATCCGGTCCAGGTAGCTGATGTCAGTATTCCTCAATGCGACATCAAGGAGCCATCCTTCTGGAATAAGTCCGTCGAAGAATGGAAACAGGACATTTGAATGATATGGCTTATCAGTCAATGGGAGCGTAAGGCTCACCGGTTCTGCATTCTTGCTTTCAAGGTAATCCATGGTGTAGCAGAACTCGTAGCCTCCATCGGTCTCGGTCAGGATTCCTGCCAGGCGGTCCTTGTGGTATACTTCAGCTCTTTTCATTGATCTCATCTGATCTTACGGGGACCAGTTCGTAACCGAACATGGCGAGCACCTGGTTTACTTTATCCATTCTGAGAGTGGGCTTTCCCTGTTCAAGCTGACGCACGAAATTAAGACCTACGCCACATTTGAGAGCGAGATCCTCTTGTGTCAGTCCGTATTCTTTGCGGAGTGTTTTGAGTGTTGCAGATAGTATCGATATCATAAAATTACATCTTATCTGATGCAAATATAATATATTTAGTGAAATTATATCATATCGGATGTAAAAATTTAATTTTACCATCTGATTATATTAGTTCGGATGTAGTCGTGACCTTCCGTTCAGGCAAAACCAAGACTCTCGCCCTCCCGGTTCTCCCAAGCATTTTAGTTCAGGCGGACAAACCGGACAGACAGGACTCTGAAATAAGAGTCTGCTTTCAACTATAATAATTTTATTAGTAATAATGTTATTATATATCTTTGCGCTTGGATAAGATTTGAAGATTATGGAGAACAAGCCTTTTATATTCGGTGTTGCCACGTCGGGCGATAATTTTACCGACCGGGAAAAAGAAACGGAGCGTTTGTTACTGAATTTCCAACATGGTGTCAATACCATACTGATTTCACCTCGTCGTTGGGGCAAGACTTCGTTGGTGCAAAAAGTGTGTCGTTTGGCGCAATCCGACAAGTTGAAAGTCGTATATCTCGATATTTTCTCGTGCCGCAGTGATAAGGATTTCTATGATGCATTTGCGGCTGCTGTGCTCAAACAAACATCTTCCAAGTTGGATGAGTGGCTGGAAAATGCCAAGTTGTTCCTTTCTCGTATCAGTCCCAAAATCTCAATGGGCACAGATCCGATGACGGATTTCTCCATTTCACTTGAAATGAATCCCAAGAGCAACGATGTGGATGAGATCTTGCAACTTCCGGAAAAAATAGCGCAGAAGAAAGGTTGCAATATCGTTGTGTGCATCGACGAATTCCAGCAGATTGCCGAGTTCAAGGATTCCAAGACATTCCAGAAGCGGCTGCGTTCCGTATGGCAATTGCAAAAATCGGTATCATATTGTCTGTTCGGCAGCAAGAAGCATTTGATGAATGAACTGTTCGAGAAAAAGAGCCTGCCGTTCTATAAATTCGGCGATGCCATTTATCTGCCTAAAATCGGGACTTCGGATTGGGTAGATTATATATGCGATCGTTTTGAAGCTACAGGCAAGCAGATTTCAATAGAACTGGCCGAAAAAATATGCCAAACAGTAGATAACCACTCGTCTTACGTGCAGCAGTTGGCGTGGTTGGTATGGATACACACGGACGGAGTTGCTACAGAGCAGGATTTCAAGGCGGCATATCAGGATATAATCGACCAGAATACCCCATTGTTCGAGAAGCAGACCGAAAGCCTTACTACTTATCAGATGAATTTCCTGCGAGCTGTTTTAGATGGGGTTCACAGTGAATTTACCACACAGGTGGTTTTACAAAAATACCAACTCGGCTCGTCTGCAAATGTAAGTATCGTAAAGAGGGCTTTAGTCAAAAAGGAACTCATAGAGATCGAGAAACGACAAGTTATCATTCCTGACCCAGTGATGAAGGTGTGGCTAAAAAAGGAATTGGGGGTGTAATATTCTATTTCTAAGTTTCATCTTAACTTTTGAGGAAATAATGAAAGATTTTGCAGCAATAGATTTTGAGACGGCGAACAACGAGAGGTCTTCAGTGTGTTCCGTCGGGGTCGTTGTCGTGAGGGATGGTGAAATTGCCGATTCGTTCTATTCCCTTGTCAAACCGGAGCCGGAATACTACAATTATTGGTGTTCCCAGGTGCACGGGCTGTGCTGCGAAGATACTGATGATGCCCCGGTTTTCCCTGAGGTGTGGAAACGGATAGAGCCGCTAATCGACGGTCTTCCCCTCGTGGCCCACAACAGCCGCTTTGACGAGAGCTGCCTCAAAGCAGTTTTCAGGGTCTATCAGATGGATTATCCCGACTACGAGTTCCTCGACACACTCTGTGTCTCCCGCCGCACTTTCCCGGAGCTGGAGAACCATCAGCTGCACACCGTTGCCGCCGCCTGCGGCTACAACCTTGCTAATCACCACCACGCGCTCGCCGATGCCGAAGCCTGCGCATGGATTGCCCGTGAAATCTTTGATTAGTTTTATCCTTGTTTGTTTTCTTTTTTGGAACGGAAATGCTAATTTTGCGGTTTTTAGCGGGTTTCGTATGGAAAAGATTACAGTTTTGGACAAAACTTTCGTTCCTTATATACGGCACGAGGAACTGATGAAATGCATAGACAGGGTCGCAGAGGAAATCAATGCTGATTTCAGGGGAGCGGAAGACGTGCCGGTGATTCTGTGCATTTTGAACGGTTCCATAATGTTTACCGGGGAGCTGATGCAGAGGCTGGATTTTCCCTGCCAGTTAGTTTCAACGAAAATGACTTCCTACGTGGGTACGTCCACGACAGGGGAGGTGAAGCAGATGATGCCGCTGACGGCTTCCGTGAAGGGGAGGAGAGTGATTGTCGCCGAGGATATCATAGATACCGGGCTTACGCTTGTGGCTTTGAAAAAAATACTCATGGACGAGGGCGCGGCCGAGGTCAGAGTCTGCTCCATGCTGTTCAAGCCTGAGGCCTACAGGGCGGAGGATAAAATCGACTATATCGGAAAATCCATTCCAAACCGCTTTATTTTAGGATTCGGACTGGATTATAATGAACTGGGCAGGAATCTCCGGGACATATATGTCCTTGAGGACTGACCACATAAATTCAAAACATGAAATACTATATACTTTTCGGGCCTCCGGGAGCGGGAAAAGGCACTCAGGCCACTGCAATGACAGAAAAATACGGGCTTAGGCATATTTCTACCGGAGAATTGCTCAGAAAGGAAATCGCCGCCGGGACTGAACTCGGCAGAAAGGCCCATGACCTGATTGAGGCGGGCTGCCTTGTGCCGGACGAGATGGTAGAGGCTATGATCGAGGCTGAATTCTGTAATAACGAGGGCATTTCCGGCTTTCTTTTAGACGGTTTCCCGAGGACGCTTGCCCAGGCTGAGGTTCTGGACCGTATGCTGGAGAAGAGAGGCGAGAGGGTCACTTCTGTAGTTTCGCTGATGATTCCGGACGAGATGATTTTCGAGAGAATCCGTCACCGGGCAATGATTGAGGGCAGGGAAGACGATGCCAAGGACGAGACCATTGCCACCCGTATCGCCACCTACCACAAGAAAACCGAACCTTTAGTCTCATTCTATAAGGAGTCCGGCAGGTATAAGGAAGTCGACGGACGCGGCACAATAGAGGATGTGCGCTCAAAGGTGTTCGAGTTGCTGGACAATATCGGCTGATGGCTCCAATCGCAATAGAGATCTCTCCATTCGCTGCGCTCAGTCGAGATGACAAAGAGCGCTCAGCCGGGATGACAATGACTTTTGGGACTTCAGGGGACTTGTGCGGTTACTTTTTGCCGCCGCGCTGGATGCGCAGAGTCTGACCGATGCGGATTGTGGTGCCCTTCAGGTGATTGACGTTCTGGATATGCTTGACAGTGCAGTTGTAACGCTTCGCGAGCCCGCCGAGCGTGTCTCCGCTTCTGACCTTGTGAACGATGAACTGCCCGTCTCCGCCGTCCTTGATTTTCTTGATTGTGACAGGATTCAGCAGGGTGTCAGCCTTGTGGAGATGAACGCAGTCTTCCACGGCGATAAACTCTCCGGTATAGTTGGCCGGCAGCCTCAAGGTCCATGGAGTCGTCTCGCTGCCAGGGATGATGTCGTGAACATATTGCGGGTTCAGTACCTTCAAGGTCTCCAACGGAACTCCGCACAGTTCGCTTATCTGTTTGAAGTGCAGCATCTTGTGAATACAGAATGTGTCCACCTGGGCCGGCAGGTTCACTTCCTCCGGCTGGATGCCGTATTCCTTGTAATAATTCAGTGCGTACAAAGCCCCCGCGAAAGCCGGGACATAGCCTCTGGTTTCACGCGGAAGATAGTTGTAGATTTCCCAGATGTCAGTCTTGCCTGAACGTTTGATTGCTTTGTTCACGTTTCCAGGACCGCAGTTGTATGACGCGATAGCCAGCTGCCAGTCCCCGAAAATGGCGTATGAATCCTTGAGGTATCTTGCGGCAGCGTCCACGGCCTTCACCGGGTCCAGCCGTTCGTCCACGAAAGAATTGATTACCAGACCATATTTCTTCGCAGTCTGGTACATGAACTGCCACATGCCTTTCGCCCCGACCCTCGATGTCGCATCGTATTTGAGCATGGATTCAATCACAGCCATTGCCCTGAGCTCCTCAGGCAGGCCGTAGCGGTTGAAAGTTTCCTGGAAAACAGGGAAATAATAGTTGCCCAGGCCTATCACCCTTCCCATTTTTTCCGGCATCTTTTCAGAATAGAGTATGATGTAGTTTTTCACCACGTCATTGAATGCCAGGGGAACAAATGACTGTATGTCAGCCAGGCGACGGACCATTGAGGTATAGCGGACACTGCTGGTGTCGAGATCGTTGAGGGAGGAAAACTCAAAAAGGCGGTTCTTGCCGTAATATTCGAGCAGGAGGCTGTCTATGGCCTGTTTCGCACTCAAACTGTCCTCGCGGAACGCAGTCTCCATTTCCCTTTCCGTGGCTGCGATGCCGGCTGTGTCCCTGTGCTCCACAGCATCCGGAGAGTCGAAATATTCATTCTGGGCATATCCGCTATAAGAAATGGCAGCGAAAACAATCGCCGCCGCTATAACCGTTTTTCTCATTTTCAAAACTTTATTCCTATTTTCATTCCAACCGCATCCGGTCCCTGCCGGTTTCCCTTCATCGCTATATTGTCAGAGGATATGATTGCCGGTTCCATCCTGACACTGATGTCATCGTTCACTTCAAAGTCGTACATCACCGCAAACACATTGGCATCGATAACCTGCAGCAGATATACAAGTCCCATTGCCACAATTGAATAGTCCCTTAGACGCCTGTAAGAGTCCTTGTAATATTTTGCCTGCTCGGAAGTGATGGGGCCGTCGTAGGGAACTGTGGTGCTGGTGGCTTCTTCATATATGCCCTTGAACCTGCGGTAGTTGAGGTTGTTGGTGTAGATGAAGTATCCTGCAGTGAGCATACCTGTATAGTAGACGGGTATTTTCCAGTATTCGCCGTTATATGCCTGCCCTAAACCGGGGAGGATAGCCGAATATATGGCTGCCCTGCCGGGATTGGGCTTGCCGTTGGAAGGGTAGAACGCTGTCGCGTCCATGAGCGAGGCCCAGTAGACCAGTCCGGCACCGGCATATAGCCATGTCGCGGTGTTCTTTAACTTTTCGTTTGGAAATCCCTCTGTAACAGATTTCTTGTACTGTACAGTGTAATATGCTCCTGTACCTACGCAGGCTCCTATTCCGCCGTACACCCAGGAAAGTTTCCAGTAGTCCTTGTTGTAGATCTGTCCGGTTCCGGGCAGCATGACAGCCCCGGCGAATACGGTTCCGATTTTGAGTTCCTGCTTGTGTCCCAAGCCTCTGAACCATTCCTTGAAGGAAAAGAGCTTGTCAGTTGTGTCGGAAGGCTGGGCATTGGGGTTCTGCTCGTTGTAGTTCTGCTGGAATGCCTCGTCGCGGAACTGTGCATGGGCGCAGAAAGGGCGCAGCAAAAAAAGAATTGCCGCAACCATTATGTATTTCGAGATTTTCCTGCCCATGTCTCCGCTGACGTCACCCTAATTGTTGATTTTCTCTATTGCGTCCAGAAACTTCTTCATCTCCGCATCGGAATTGAAGCGTATGGTCATGGACCCTTTTCCAGCAGGGGTGCGTTTGAGACTGATGCTGTTGTCGAAATATCTGCCTATGATCTCCAGAACCTTGAAATATTCGTCAGGCAGGTCCTGTGTCCTTGGCTGTTCCTCCTTGGCGGCGGAACTGAGTTTCTGGATTTTCTTTTCCAGCTCCCTGACGGACATGCCCTCTTTCACCACAAGGTCGCAAAGTGCTTCCTGCATTCCTGCATCTTCCACTCCCAAAAGCACTTTCGCGTGACCTACGCTGAGCTGGCCGACTTTGAGGTCGTGCTGGACTTTTGCCGGGAGTTTCAGAAGCCTGAGGTAATTGGTCACTGAAGCCCTCTTCTTCCCGACCCTCAGGGCCATCTGCTCCTGGGTCAGCTTACATTCGTCAATCAGTCTCTGGTAGCTGAGCGCGACTTCAATCGGGTCGAGATTCTCCCTCTGGATGTTCTCCACGATTGCCATTTCCAGCATGCCCTGCTCGTCGGCATCGCGCACATAGGCCGGAATCATCTCCATTCCGCAGATGCGGCAGGCCCTGAAACGGCGTTCTCCGCTGATAATCTGGTACCTGTCAGCAGCCTTCTTCCTCACCGTAATCGGCTGGATGAGTCCGAGAGTCCTTATGGATTCCGCGAGTTCGGTGAGGGATTCCTGGTCAAAAGACTGACGCGGCTGGAACGGATTCGGCTCAATGTAGTCCGCAGGAATCATCAGCACGTCCGCCTTGTCTTCAGGCTGCGTGCTTTCGTCTACACTGACCTTGTTTACGTATCCTACCGGCTTGCGGAAATTGTCCATCGAGCCGGCCTCCCCGAGCAATGCTCCGAGTCCTTTGCCCAGACCTCTCTGTGGTTTGTTTGACATCAGTCTTCTGTTTTATGGTTTTACTTCAGGCTGTCTTCCCGTCGGGAATGACAGCCGTATTCCTTTCCAGCACCTCTTTCGCAAGGTTGAGGTAATTGGTCGTTCCGTTGCAGATTACGTCATAGAGAATTATCGGCTTTCCATGTGACGGGGCTTCGCTCAGGCGTATATTTCTCTGGATGACAGTCTTGAAGACCATATCCTTGAAGTGATTCTTGAGGTCCTCGGCCACCTGGTTGTGGACTTTCGTCCTGCCGTCGAACATGGTCACGAGGAAACCCTCTATCGTAAGCGAAGGGTTTACGCCTCCCTGTACTAAACGTATGGTCTGCAGAAGTTTGCCGAGGCCTTCCAAAGCGAAGAATTCTGGCTGGACCGGAATGATTACCGAGTCTGCGGCAGTAAGGCAGTTCACCGTAATCAGTCCGAGGGAAGGGGAGCAGTCTATGATTATGAAATCGTAGTCATCGCGGACCGGAGCTATGGCGTTTTTCAGCAGAGACTCCCTGTCAGCACTCTCAAGCATTTCTATTTCGGCGCCGACAAGGTTTATGTTGGACGGTATCATGTGCAGGCTGGCGATTTCGGTCTGAATCAGCACGTCCTGTACCTTCCTCTGGCCTATAAGCAGTTCATACAAAGTCCTTTTCTCTTCGTTGTCGGGGGAAAAGTCGAGTCCGGAAGTGGTGTTCGCCTGAGGGTCGGCATCAATGATGAGGACGTTCTTTTCGAGTACGGCAAGAGACGCGGCAAGGTTTATCGCCGTTGTGGTCTTTCCCACTCCTCCTTTCTGGTTTGCGATTGCAATTACTTTTCCCATAATCTTTTGTTTCGCGCCCGTTCATCCACAGGCGCATATTGCGCAAATTTACGAAATAATTTCTTTACTTTTCTTTTTTTAGTAATTTTGTCGCGCCTTTCGGGGAAGTATGGAATGTAAGAGGCTGATTGGATATAGATGATAAAAATTCTGACGGCTTCCGATGGTCTTATTTAAACATATACGGAAATATGGTTTCTCGCGATAAAATCTGGTATGCGGTGGTGAATCCCAATGCGGGGTCGGGGAAAACTGTATCCGAGTGGCCCGTAGCGGCTAAAATACTGTCCGATTCAAGGATTGAGTTCGAGTACCGTACCACATGGAAAATGCGTGCGGCAGTGGAAATCACGCTCAAGGCCTGTTCTGAAGGGTATCGCAGGTTTCTGGCGGTGGGAGGTGACGGGACCGTGCACGAGGTGCTGGAAGGGATTGCCAGATATGTGGAAATGTCTCGTGTGGCCCATTCTCTGGAGGACGAGTCGGAGCCGCTTTCTCTTGCGGATTTCACTCTGGCGGTGGTGCCCATAGGTTCTGGAAACGACTGGATTAAGGCTCTCGGTATTCCTAAGGATTTCAGGAAAGTGGCGGAACTGATGAAAAAAGGGTCTTTCGGGAGGCAGGATGTCTTTGCTCTTGCCATGACTGACCGGTACACCGGCTCAAGGATAATCAGCTATATGGCCAATGTGGGCGGGGTCGGTTTTGATGCCAATGTGTGCCGGAGGGTGAATTTCGAGAAGAATTCCGGGAAGAAAGGCAAGATTCTGTATGTCAAGGCTCTGGTTCTCAATGTGCTGAATTTCAAGAGTTTTGACTGCGTTGTAGAGGCTGACGGAAGGGAAGTGTTCAGGGGGACGGCGATGTCCATAGCCATGGGTGTGGGGAAATATTCGGGCGGAGGTATGATACAGGTCCCGTACGCCGTCATGGACGACGGTATGCTTGATGTCACGATTATCCCTTTGCTGCCCTTGCGCAGGATTATCCCGGCTGTCCCGGGACTGTTTACGGGCAGATTGATTGAATCCAATCCTGAACTTGTTTCGGTTAAATGCAGACGATTGTCAATCAGACCATTGTCCGCTCAGGATACTTTGGTGGAAGTGGACGGGGAAGTGGTCGGAAGTCTGCCGGTTCAGGTGGACATTCTCGAAGGGCAGCTAAATGTCCTGAAGGATGTTCAATAGCCTTTTTCTGTCAGCAGTTTCAACAGTTGTTTTCAGACAGCGGTCTGCCGTCTACAGGAG
>CABQAB010000051.1 GCA_902461985.1 uncultured Bacteroidales bacterium
CTTTCAGGCAGGGGCTTTTACGACGGTACACTCTTCCACCGCGTCATCAAAGATTTCATGATCCAGGGCGGAGACCCGCAGAGCAAAGGCGCGTCTGCAGCGGCCCGGCTCGGAGCCGGTGACGTGGGCTACACCGTGCCTGCGGAGTTCAGTCCGGAACTGTTTCACAAAAGAGGGGCTTTATGTGCCGCCCGGCAGGGCGACCAGGTGAACCCGGAACGCAGAAGCAGCGGCTGCCAGTTCTACATAGTCTGGGGCAAGACCTACAGCCCGGGCCAGCTCGGTCAGCTTGAAAAACAGATGAAGATGCAGGCTCTCCAGGGAGAATTCGACTCTCTCGCGATGGCGAGAAGAGAACAGATTATGGAACTCAGACGCAACCGCGACCGTGCCGGCCTGATGGCTCTGCAGGAGGAACTCGAAGCCATGGCCAACGCCCTCGTGGAGGACAAAGGCCTCGGCAGACTGAGCAACGAACAGAAGCGCATCTACAGCGAAATCGGCGGCACTCCGTTCCTTGACGGCCAATATACTGTCTTCGGCGAAGTTGAAAGCGGCCTCGAAACGGTAGGCAGAATCCAGCAGGCCTCCACCTCAGCCGACGACCGTCCCACCGAAGATATCACCATGACTGTCACTGAGTTTCGTGAATGAATATTCTTTATATACATGAGGATAATATACAATATCGGATTTGCGGCCGCTGCAGTTCTTCTCCTTAACGGATGTTTCTCCCACATCTACGATGTTTCATTTCCGTATGTCGATGATGACGTTATTGTTCCTTCTGAAGGTGGAACATACTTTTTTGAGGTTGAGGCAGGCAAGGAGACGAAGACTTCTTTCGAGGACAGGCTGTTAAGTTTCGAATACAGGATCAACATAGACGGAGAGGTTATTGACCAGCAGATAGTGAACATTAGTTCGTATAATGTGCACATACACGAAGGAGATGTCTTTAAGGTAGATTTTGTCATTCCTGCCAACGAATCCGCCAGTCAGCGTGACATCATCGTTGAAGTTTTGAAAGCAAAAGACAATAATTATTACCAATATCACGTCAATGCAGATGCCAAAGAATGGCAAACCGTATGGAGGGCGGCTCAGTCAGGTGTTCATTAGCAGAGATCTTTCGATAATATATTCTTGAGATGTCGCCGCTCAAGGCGGGAAAGATATTTTTCCGGTTGCTTTATGCCGAAGTAGTACCAATGCAATTTGCCGGAACAATCTCAACGCCAGATTACCGAGAAATATTGCGCCAAATTACCGAAAATGCTCCTTCAGGAGACAGGAGGCCTCGGCGACGTCGTGGACACGGAGTATGGACGCGCCTGAGGCGATTGCAAGGCGGTGAAGTTCCGTGGTGCGCACAAGAGTGCGCGGGTCGTCAGGCGTGATGCCGAGCGGCTTGTATATCATTGATTTGCGCGAAATTCCGACAAGTATTCGCTTGCCGAATACGCGGAACCTGGAGAGATTGTCCAGAAGTTCATAATTCTGTTCAACAGTCTTGGCGAAACCGAAACCGGGGTCAAGAATCCAGTCTTTTATGCCCATGTACTCCGCCCGCGCTGAAAACTCCCGGAAATAGTCCAGGACGGCTCCCGTGACTCCGCCCTCATAGTCGCAGCGGCCCTGCATATCTGCAGGTATTCCCCTTTTGTGCATCGCGATATATTCCAGACCGTTGGCGGCGACTCCCGGCAGCATCTCCGCATCGTCCTCACCCGCCGAAATGTCATTGACAGTCACGCGACCGATTTCGTCCAAGGTCCGCGCGATGATTTCCCAGCGGAACGTATCGATTGAAATCGGTATTTCCGCAGGCACGACTTCCCTTATGGGCCTGAGCACAGCCTTAAGCCGCTTCCACTCCCCCTCCGCATCCACGGATTCAGAGCCGGGACGGGTGGAGCACGCACCGACGTCAATATATCCCGCCCCCTCCTCTATCATTCTCGTCACTCTTTCCAAAGTTCTGTCTATCAGAACATTGCCATCCCTGTCCATATTCCGGCTGCCGCCATAGAACGAATCAGGCGTGATATTGACTATGCCCATAATTTTGACATCTGAACTCGATGACATAGAAGTTTCCATAACAGTTTCAGCAATTTTTCGTAAGTTTGCGGGACAAAGATAGTGAAACATCCGAAACTGATGCTGATTGTAATAGAAGGTCTGGACGGGTCAGGCAAGTCCACACAGGTAAAACGCCTGAATGAATATCTCAGAGGGAAATACGGCATTGTAGAGTACATCCATTTTCCGCGCTACGACGCTCCTGTTTACGGGAGTCTTATCTCGCGTTTTCTGCGCGGGGAATTCGGAGACATAAACCAGGTGCATCCGCAACTGGTCGCACTGCTGTTCGCGGAGGACCGTCACGGAGCGGCCGAAGAAATCAGAATTGCGATAGAACGGGGCGAAGCCGTGCTTTTGGACAGATATGTCTACTCCAACATAGCCTACCAGTGCGCGAAACTGCCGTCCGAAGAAGAGGCCGAGGAGTTGCGCAGGTGGATTGTCAATACTGAATACGGGGATTTCGCCCTCCCGCGTCCGGACCTGAACATATTTTTGGACGTGCCCGTGGGATTTGTTGAGAAAAAACTCAATTCACAGAGGCAGGGGGGCGACAGGGACTATCTCGAAGGCGGCAGGGACATCCACGAGGCAAGCATCGAGTTTCAGAAGAAAGTCCGCGGATTCTATCTGAAACAATGTGAAGCCGATCCACATTTTCTGAGGATAGACTGCTCGGACGAAAACGGCCTCATGCTGCCTCCGGACGCCATTCACGCAAAAATAAGGGCCGCTGTTGACGCCATGGACTGACGAAAATCGGGACGGCATTTCTTTGACGGCCTGCCAGCAGAAAAATTATACATATGAACGCTGCATACAATAAATTCAGGAGATTCTGCGCCTTTCTGACGGGTGCGGTCCTGTTGATTTCGGGAATATTGAAACTTATGGACCCGACAGGGGCAGGACTGATCGTAAAGGCTTATTTCGACTTCCTGCACATAGGATTCATGAACCCGCTCGCAAAAACCGTCGCGGTGACGCTGGCGCTGGCGGAGGGGGTGCTCGGCTCTGCTCTCATGAGCGGGGTATGGAGAAGAATCACAGGCATAGCCGCCTTTTCGCTGATGGGATTCTTCACCCTGATTACCATTGTGCTTGCCATCGCAAATCCTGCCATGGACTGCGGATGTTTCGGTGAGGCCGTGCATCTAACACACCTGCAGTCATTAGTCAAAAACCTGATTCTGGACATTCTCCTTTGCATAGCATTCATCCCGTTCAGGGATTTCGGCCGGCCGAAGAAAGTGAAATATGTGTCTTTCGGCATCAGTGCGCTCTCCCTGGCGGCGTTCATGGTCTGGTCTCTGGTTTCTCTGCCGCTGAAGGATTATACCGATTTCGCGCCGGGAAAGGTGCTTGCCGCTTCGGATAACGAAGATTATATCAGCCTTGCCGAACCTGTATTCATATATGAAAAGGACGGGGAAAGAAAGAATTTCCGGATGGACAATCTGCCTGACAGCAGCTGGACATTTGTAGATTCAAAGGTAATAGAGGATGAATTCACCCGCAGACCTGTGCTGTCGCTCAGGGACAATGAAGGAAACTATTGCGACAGCCTTGCCGCAGACGGGCAGCTGATGGCAGTGAGCGTCTACCGGAAATTAGGCGGCAAAAATGCTTCCGGACTCGGGAAGTTCCTGAGCGAAGCCCGTTCCACGGGATATAACACTCTCATAATCACCGCAGACGAGGAATATCTGCCGGAAGGATTCAGAAAAGATGCCGTGGTCTCAGACTACAAGACGGTTATGACCCTCAACCGCTCCAACGGCGGCGTAACCTATATATCAGACGGACAGATTGTCAGAAAATGGTCCTGCAATTTCAGACCTGACAGCGCAAAAATGACTGCCCTGAAAGAAGATGACGCCACTTCTCTCGCCCTTGAAAGCCAGTCGCACGGAAGCCTGTGTTTCCAGGGACTGCTGCTTTATGTTTTCGCCGTGCTCCTGCTGCTCTGACGTGTCATGCCCGGCTTAACGGCCGCCCACACTTAGAAACTGCAAAAAGAATCTGAAAGAAAATGAAAAAGATATCAAGAAACACCGCTGTGGCCGCAATTGTCATGATTGCGCTCTCATGCCTGTCCTGCGGAAACAGAAACAGGAATAACGGCATACAACAAATCGACAGCACCCTGCTCTCCAACGAAGCCGAGCCTGAATTCGACATCATCACGACAGAAGGCACAATCAGAGTCAGGCTCTACTCCAAAACCCCGAAACACAGGGACAATTTCTGCAGACTCGTCAGCACGCATTTCTATGACAGCCTGCTATTCCACAGGGTGATTGACGGATTCATGATCCAGACCGGAGACCCTCTCACACGCGATCCGGACCAGGCCGACAAATACGGCACAGGCGAGATCGACTACACCATCCCTGCCGAATTCGTCAATGAGTATTACCACAAGAAAGGGGCTTTGGCAGCCGCACGCAAGGGAGATATAGCCAATCCCCGCAAGTCCTCCAGCGGCTCCCAGTTCTATCTTGTCCAGGACGAGATGAACTGCATCCACCTTGACGGGGAATATACTGTATTCGGTGAGACTATTGACGGAATGGACGTCATCGACCGCATCGCCGCCGCACCGACCGACAGGACCGACCGCCCTTTGAAGGACATCAGAATAATACGGATTGAAAAAGTCACTCCGCAAACAGAAGCGGCGGACTCCACCTTTGCAGCACAGCCGACGGATTCTGCAGTGACGCAATCCGCCGATTCCACCGCCGCGACTCCGATACCAGACATACATGTGGGCACCGACAACAAATTTCCGGATGGTTCATTTCAAACCAGTCAGACAAACAGGCCCATACGATGAAAAGACTGATATTCTTTGACGCCGACGACACCCTCTGGGAAAACGAGGAGCATTTCCGCAATGCAGAGAGGCAGTTTGCAGCCCTTTTCAACAAAGCGGACGAGAGTGAAGCCGTGAAACGAATGCTGTGGCTCAGGCAGGAGGAAAACATTCCGGCTTTCGGATACGGTTCAAAAACTTATCTGGCAGGTATGGTCGAGACGGCTTTTGACCTGTGCGGCGGAGTGCTCGACCGGGAACGTTACAACGGGATAAAGAGTATTATACTGAATCTTGCGGGGCATAAATTAGAAATAAACGATGGCGTGGAGGAAACTCTCGCAAGAATCAGTGCCATGGGGTGGAAGATGGCTGTCGCGACCAAAGGCGACATCACAGAACAGATGAACAAATGCCGCAGAAGCGGCTTGGACAAATACTTCCATCATTTCGAAGTCCTCGAAAACAAGGATGAAAAGAACTATATGGAATTGTGCCGGAAAAACGACATTGCTCCTGAAGAACTGGTTATGGTCGGCAATTCTGTCAAATCTGACATCGCTCCGGTGGTGGAAATCGGAGGACGGGCGATTCTTGTCCCGCATGAGGTGACATGGGACCACGAATTTGCCAAAATGCCAGTCTCCGACAGGGCCTTTGAAGTCAGAAAAATCACCGAGATCCCTGAAATTCTCGAAAAATTCTGAAAAAAGTCGGAAATTTTTACCAAAAATTCGGTTTGCATCCGATTTTGGCACAGACATTGCAAAATCCTTTAACCGAATAGTTTTTTCATAGGTTAAGTTTTAGGTTAGAATTTGGAGCGGCTCCGATGTGAATCGGGGCCGTTCTTTTTGCGTCATTCTTGATTATTTTCACTACTTTTGCAAGCCGTACCCAAGAATGATTTATCGTGGCTAAAAACTATCGGACAGCTGAGTTGCCGGGAGTATGAAAAGCAAGGAGCGACACAAAAAGTATCGCCCCCGTAACTCCTCTAACACATGGTCATCGAGATGTCGCGAAGGTAATTCATTTATTTATTGATAACAAACTTTTATTTGGATTTTTATCTAAAAATGGCAAAGAATCCGCTGAAACAACTTGCATCCGAGACTGCCGTTTACGGGATGAGCACCATTCTCGCCCGCATAATCAATTTTCTCTTCGTACCCTTCTACACCAGACTGCTCACGACGGCGGACTATGGAGTGGTGACCGAATTCATGGCCTATATAGCCGTTCTGCAGGTCGTGCTCGTGCTTGGACTTGAAACCGGATGCTTCCGTTTCGCCAACAAAGAAGGCAGTGATCCCGACAAAGTCTACTCAAGCGCATTGACGGCAGTCAGCGCGACAAGTCTCGCGTTCTTTGCCCTGATGGTCGTGTTCGCCGGCCCCATTTCATCGCTGCTCGGCTATGACGGATACAGTGCCTGCATAATCTATATGGGAGGGATTCTCGCAATAGACAGCATCACGGCCATACTTTTCGCCAGACTGCGACAGGAACACAAGGCATTGAAATTCGCCGTTTTCAAAACCGTAAAGATACTGGTCGAAACCGGAGCCAACATACTGCTTTTCTTCCCCTTTGCGAAATACTGCCAGCGGACGGCGGAGAGCCTCGGAATGGCAGTCAGCGAACTTGGCCCCGAACATGTCTGGCTGCTGCATTTCATAAGTCCGGCACCAGATTTCAGCTACGTGATTTTCGCCATACTGCTCAGCTGCATTGTCTGCGGACTGCTTTTCCTGCCGGACCTGCTGAAATTCAACTACAGATTCGACGGCAGACTGCTCAGACAGATGCTGCTCTATTCCCTGCCCCTGATGGTCGCCGCCCTGCCAGGCATAATCAACGACTTTGTGGACAGGATACTTTTCCGCTTCCTTGACACCAACGCGGCCCAGTGGCAGTCCAGCCTCGGCATCTTCCAGGCGGCTGTGAAACTCGCGGTCATCATGAACCTTTTTATCCAGATGTTCCGCTTTGCCGCCGAACCGTTTTTCTTCCAGAGAGCAAAGGACAAAGACAGCAGACAGCTCTACGCCAAAGTCATGGAATGGTTCACGGCATTCTGCGGGCTCGTATTCCTCGGAGTCATACTCTATATAGACGTAATTTCGCTGCTTTTGGGCCGGGATTTCCGCAGCGGAGTCGTTGTCGTGCCGATAATGCTGTTCTCGTACATGGTTTTAGGAATGCTTTTCAACGTTTCGATGTGGTACAAGCTGTCAGGAAAGACGAATATGGCGATATGGATAACAACGGCCGGACTTGTGGTGACGGTAATCGTGAATGTGCTCTTCATGCCGAAGTACTCCTACTGGGCGGCGGCGGCCGGCCATCTTGCCAGCTATGTCACCATGTTCATAATCAGCGCGTATCTCGGCCAGAAACACTACCCGATACCTTACCGCTGGGGCAGGCTCGCCGGCATACTCGGACTGATGTTCCTGTTCTACGGACTGTCAGCCCTGCTTGACTGTTTCCTCTTCCCCGGAACGGCCGAGGGATGGATGCTCGCAGGCAAACTCGGACTCCACACCCTTTTCATTCTGCTTTATTGCGGCTGTATGCTGTTTTTATTGTCTGACAGGCAAATTAGATTTCGGCGTTAGGACTTTTTTGATTACATTTGCGGGTTATTGTGCGCCCGCCGGTTTCAGCGGGTTCCAATATTGAAACCGATAATTGTAATTATAGTATAACCATGCTGATAAATCTACTTCAGACTATTGCAGACACGGCTTCCGTTGTGGAGAATGCCGTTGCCGAGCCGGTAAGGCAACAGATGAAAATGTCTTATTTCGAACTGGCAAAATCAGGCGGCTGGCTGATGATCGTCCTTCTCATCCTCTCCATTGTAGCCGTTTACATTTTCGCCAGCAAATGGTGGATGATCTACAAAGCCGGCAAAATCGAAAAGAACTTCATGAATGAAATCAGGGACCTGATCCACGACGGTAAAATCAAGTCTGCGGTTGCGCTCTGCCAGAAATCCGACACCCCGTCCGCACGCCTTGTGGAAAAGGGCATTGAAAGAATCGGAAGGCCCCTCCAGGACATACAGACAGCAGTCGAGAATATGGGCAACGTAGAAGTGGCCAGACTGGAAAAAGGGCTGCCGATGCTCGCGACCATTGCCGGAGGAGCACCTATGATAGGTTTCCTCGGTACGGTTACAGGCATGATCCGGGCATTCTTCAACATGTCCACGGCCGGAAACAACATTGACATAGCCCTGCTTTCAGGAGGCATATACGAAGCCATGGTCACTACGGTCGGAGGTCTTGCGGTAGGTATCATCGCCTACTTCGCCTACAACTGGCTCAACGCCCAGATTTCCAACCTCGTATTCAAAATGGAAACGGTTACCGTAGATTTCATGGACCTGCTTCACGAACCTGCGGACAGTTCAAAATAAACGCCATGGCCATAAAAAGATCGACAAAGGCAGATGCCGGCTTCTCGATGTCGTCCATGACTGACATCGTTTTCCTGCTGCTCATATTCTTCCTCGTCACTTCAACCCTCATCAACCCCAACGCCCTGAAACTCCTGCTTCCGAAAAGCACCGGACAGGTTTCTGCGAAGGCTACGGTGAGCCTGTCGATTGCAGACCACGGGGACGGATATTACAGCTACCATATCAACGGAGACAAGAATCCGGTGCAGTTCGCCGACATTGAAGACGGACTGATTGAGCTGCTCCAGGCGGAAGAGGACCCGACTTTCTCGATTTATGCAGACGAGACCGTGCCGGTCGGAGAAGTCGTGAAAGTCATGAATATAGCAAAGCGCAACCATTACAAAGTGATTATGGCTACGAGGCCGGAATAGTGAACAAGGCCGGGATAATGCCGAAATGACAGAAAGCCGGAAGACTGAAAGTGCCGCAAGGCGTAAAGAATATGGAAGAGTACAAGGCTGACAGAGAAAAACAGAGAAAGAACTCCATCATAGGTGGAGTCGCCCTCACCACCCTGATGCACGCGGCAGTTGCGGCGGGACTGTCTGTCGGTGGCCTTGTATGGCTGGACCCGCCACCTCCGGAAAGGGAGGAAATCCTGATTGATTTCAGCGAGGACGTTCCGGAACAACCGAAGAGACAGAGGTATGTGAATGAGAGCCGCCTCAGGTCGCCCGAGCCGGACAGGACTAAAAAGGAAGAAGCGGTGAAGAGGTCAGAGGCACAGCATCAGGGCACGAAGAACAATGTTGCAAAAGAAGCAACCGTGGGACCGGACGGGGATGTGGAAGTTAACGAGCCGAAGCGCGAAGTGGAAATCAACCGCAGGGCGCTGTTCCACTCTGCAGCCAATCCTGAGGACAAGGACACTCTTGCAGCGCAGACCGCCTACACTCCGAGTGACGAGCTTTCTGCAGGGCATGCTTCGGGAAATGTCATCAAGGGCAGACTTGACGGAGAACCGAATGCCAGATTGGAGGGACGCAGCACGGTAGGCGGGCTCAAGAAACCTGCCTATAACATCCAAAAAGAAGGCATAGTGGTTGTGACAATAGAAGTGAACCAGAGCGGAATAGTCACTGAAGCCATTCCTGGAGCGGTGGGCACGAACATAACTGACAAGACACTATGGAACGAGGCACGCAAGGCGGCTATGGAAGCCAAATTCACGCCTACCAATGACCCGTCCAAAATAAAACAGAGAGGAACAATTACCTATATATTCAAATTAAAATAAAGAACTTCAAGCCCGAGAGGGTAAAATCAGAATCTGTTTCAAAAACAGTTTCACAAACAGCCGGGAGGCAAAAAACAATGGATTACAACAAAAGAAGTGGCAGCAACCACAATGACCGTAGGGATTACGGAAGCAGAGAGTCAAGACCGTACAAGTCTCGCAGCGAAAACGGCGAAGGCCGTTCATTCAACAGGAACAACGACAGCAGGCCCTCATTCGGTGAGAGGAGGCCTCGCCGCACTTACGGCGACAGGCCGGCCTATTCCACTGACAGGCCCGTCTATTCTACAGATAGAGCTGAACGCGTGACATTCGACGACAACGGCGGACGCAGGCCATCGTTCCACAGCAACGGAGAACGCAGGTCTTACGGCGGATTGGAAGTTGCTCATATCGAC
>CABQAB010000052.1 GCA_902461985.1 uncultured Bacteroidales bacterium
ATAGTCGGCCGGAAGGAGCACGGCGAAGCGTACATCACGGGAGAGAATCGCGCTGTGCAGCACCGAAGTTTCAGGTTGATAGCGTCTGAATTCCCCTTTTTCCTCCGGCAGATGCGGCTTGGAACTGCAACCGACAGCATTCACGACCGCAAGGACGCAAATCACAGCCAAATAAGATATGGTTTTCATCCTCTTCATTTCACGCAATCATAAACGACCATTTCCTGGGCATTGATTTCAAAGTCAGGATGAGGATTGAGAAGACGCAGGACCAGTTTGTGGGCACCTGACGAGAAACAGTATTTCGAGAAAATCTCATATTTGCGCGTGATGTAGTCATAAGGCATGTCAAATACCTCCACGACCACTCCGTCCAGTTCGGCCGAGATGCGTGCAGTATAGTCGTCATCACTGTGTCCAGTCTTGACCACGCTGCCCTCAACCACAATCGAGTTGCCTGCGAACCCAAGTTCCACATAAGAGTTGAATCTCTTTTTCAAGACAGTCTTGGCAACCGGAACAAGCCCCTCGAATGACTGCTCCCATGACACCGGTGATGGTTTGCAGACAATGAAAGTGACTGCTTCGTCAGAAACCTCACCACCTGCGGAAAGCACCGCCTGTTCGAGCAGTTCCATGTTCTTCGCACACGTCTCGTTAAGACTCAAGGCAGTGTACGGGAACGGCATATCGGCGATTTTCTCCGCAGCAAGCCTGTATTTTGCAGGAATTGACGAATAGCCCTGCATAACGCCAAGAATGCCGGCGGCAGAGGCAGGATTGCAGTCGGAATCCTGACCGCAACGGGTCGATATCTCCATAGTCTTTTCAAAATCCCCCTCTCCGTAAAGAAGCCCTATGACGACATAGGCGGCATTGATGACAGCATCGATATTGAAGCCGTTCCACACTCCTTCAGGACACCCGATGTCGAAACTATAGCGTTTGTCCACCTCGAACCAGCACTGTTTCCAGTCATCCGGATAACGGGAGTGGTAAAGAAGTACATCCTCGATGCAGTTACGGAACTTGCTGCCATGGGGGATGGTCTGCAGCGCCTCACGTACAAGTGTTGGAATGTCGTCACACACGTAGGCAAGGGAGTATAGGGCTGAGATGAACACACCTCCATACCAGCCGTCACCGTAGTTCATTATATGACCTATTCCATCGCAAGTCTCCGCTGCCTTGCCGGGCATCCCGGGCCACAGCATTCCTATAAAGTCCGCTTCAATCTGGAAATCTATATCGTCTGCATGTGGATTATGCATCCAATGTCCCGATTCCGGAGGCATTATACCATTCAGGATATTGTAACGGGCCGCCTGGTTAGCGTGCCACAGTTTATAGTCAGCATGGGCGAATTTGTCTGCATAGATTGATACAGGTGCGTCCAGACCATATTCCGCCATCACCTCAAGGAAAGTCAGATCCATGTAGACATCATCGTAGAGACCGGGGTCCTCTATGAATGTATCATGGATATAGTCCTCGTACCAGAGCATAGGTTCATCATCCTGGATGAGACCTCCCTTGAACTTGAACTCGGTAGGGCCACCGTAGGTGCAGCCTATTGTCTGCGCAAACCAGCCTCCGCGTATCTTGTCCTGCAGTACAGAACGGGAAAGACTGATTTCCTCCCCGTACCTGATGTCTGGCTCAGAGCATCCGGCTGAAAGAAACGAGGCAAAGGCCAGAATGCATATTGTATTCTTGTGCATCATTTGCTATAGGTTAATTGTGATAGTAAGGGTTGTCGACAGGTTTCTCGGAATAATACTGTATGGCATTGATTCTCAAGAGATATGTATCCGGACTTGGATTTCTCCAGACCATTTTCACATGGTGCCTGCCCTCAGGCATCCGGTATTTCCATGCAGGTTCGAGTTTGCGGGAAGTACCCTTCATAGGCAGGAGTGAGATACTGTCCAGTGCCCCGTCGATCCAGACCTCGATTTCAGCCACATAATCATCCTGCTGCTCCGCCATTGCGAAGACCTCCGATCCCACATGTTTCTTGCACACCCTGTCAGCGTAATCTCTTGATATACCTCTGAGACACACGAGATTGCCCCAGATGCAGAAACCATTGCCATTGAAATCGAACTCATATTCCCTTTCCATCCATACGTCCTTCTGGTCGCGGTAAACAGGATAGGTATCGATAAAATTCTGCTCATACGGCAGAGCCGTTACAGCATATTGGGGTATAGCCACGGCATCATCGCCGACCTCTCCGCCATTCCTTTCAATCAATTCGAGGGCATGGCGCATAGACATGGCGGAACCTTTTTCAAGAGAGACATCCGTTCCCTGGAAATCCAGAGCCCAGATTTCTTCGAGAGACTGTTTCCAGAAATCAGGGATATTGCTCTTTCCATACATAACGCCGAGCACACCGCCCACTGTTGCCGGATTGCAGTCCGAATCCTGGCCGCAGCGGGTGGCTATCTCCATGGATTTTGCGAAATCACCTTTGCCATAGAGCAGCCCGATTGCTACATAGGCCGAATTGAGTTTGGCGTCTATGTCGAAACTGAGAAACACACCCTTCGGACAACCGGTGTCGGCCCCCCATTTCTTCTCTATCTCAAACCAGCACTGCTTCCAGTCGTCAGGATACTGAGCATGGAATTTCCTTACGTCGTCGATACAACGGTAGAAAGTGCTTTCGGCAGGAATCGCGTTCAAAGCCACATCCAGGATTTTTGCGGGGTCGTCATAAATGAATGCAGCCGAATAGAGTGCGGACACGAAAGCACCGCCATAGAAGCCATCGCCACTGTTCATGATATGACCTACGGTCTGAGCAATCTGCAGAGCCTGGGGAATCATGCCGGGGGCCATGAGACCGATGAAATCCGCTTCTATCTGGAAATCGAGGTCATCAGCATGAGGGTTGTTGAGCCAATGTCCCGATGCAGGAGGCATTATCCCCTGCCGTACATTATAACGGCCGGCCTGGTTCGCATGTGCAAGATGATATTCCGCGTTCGCGAAACGCAGGGCAAGGTCTTCTGCGCTGCAGTCAAGGCCGAGCTGGTCGAAAGCCTCTGCGAAAGTGAGGTCATTGTAGATATCATCGAATAGTCCGGGCTTGCGGTCCCACCAGTGCTTCACATAGCCTTCTCCCCATGAAATCGGCTGGGAATCGGGAATAAGAGTGCCGCAATGCTTGAATTCCGTAGGCGCACCGAAAACAACTCCTATAGTCTGGCCAGCCCAACCTCCTTCAATCCTGTCACGGAGTTCGCCCATAGACATATCTACGGTCTTGTCTGGCTTGGCAGCCTCATAGACTTCAATTTCAGCAACATTTATGAATGAAGAAACGTTTTTGGTGTATTTATGCCAGTGGTGCTCGATATGATCATCCCCTATAACTCTAACGCCTTTAGAAACCACAGGAATGAAACTGAAGAGGAATTCCGCATTGTGAGGCTGGATGAAAACGACGTCGCTTTGAGGGAGTGCAGGAGAGACCGATGAATTGACCGGCACCCAGTTGTCTGATCCGTCAAGGATCTCGATATGCATGTTGCTGTACCAACCGCCGAACTCTTCAAGACATCCGTACCGGAAAGCAAGTTTGTCGAACCGGCGAGGAGTTTCCCAAACATATCCGAACCAGTCCCGCTTCTCTGCGTTGGATTCCTCCGTTAAAGAACAGAACACCGATTCCGCACCGGAAAGCACTCCGTCATTGATTACGTCCACCGACTCCGCATAACGGTCACGGGAATTGGTAAGCCAACATTGTTCAAGAACGTCAAAATTGGTTCTATACGCACTTGCAACCACCTTTGCTTCACGGGCAATGTTCTTTCCCCTCACAAGAAGGTCAAAGTCCTTCTCCAAAGTCTGTCTGCCATCGGAAATGGCAAGTCTGACATGACTGACACCCTGACGACTTGGAACGCCGCTGATTTTCCCGTTATTGAAACTGAGTCCCTCAGGAAGACTGCCTTCTACGATTTTCCAGCAGCAATCCCTGTTGGTGACGCAGGCGAAATCATAATCTGCCTTCTCACCGACAACGAGTCTCGGCTGAGGTCCGACACAAAACTCCAAAGGAGCATGGTATTTTGCGGAAGTATTGATGACCAGATACTTCTCACCTTCCCGTATCTCTGTACGTCCGCCATTTTCCTCAACGACTTTCACTGCCATAGCCACCGTTCTGTCGATGATGTCATCTATCGAAGCGTCAGGAAGATCGTATCTTGTGACATTGATATATCTGTCATTGAATGGTTTGGTCCAATGGTCAAACGGCATGGACCATGAGGTAGGGACAGACTCCCCTCCGTTGATGACGCCTAAAATGCCGCAAGTGGTGGCTGTCTGGTTGTCAGCATCAAAACCAAGGGCACAGCCGATATTGAGAGTCTTCTCTATGTCGCCTCCTCCGTAAAGCAGGGCGAGCATCCCCATCGCTCCGTTGAGATTGGCGTTCCAAATGGTTTTGCTTACGGATTCCTCCCGTACATAGTATTTGTCGTGGATGAATGCACGGGCAGCATGCCAGTCCTCAGGATTCTCGTCATAAAGAGCGATGCACCCCCTTACGGTTTCTGCAAAACGGTCGTCTTCCGGCAGACAGTCAAGAGCACTCTCCATCAGCTGGCGTATATCTGACTCCAAAAAAGCCCCGGCATACATAGCCCCGTAAACGACAGTCGGTGATGTCGCCCATGAATCACTGGTCACCCGCGCAGCCCATTCTGAAATGCCGGCGGCATACTCCACCATACCGGGCGCTGTATAAGCCCAGATTTCATTGATCAGCTGCGGGTCTATCTGGAACCAGTGGGGATTGTTCTCCACCGAGCCGGTAAAAGGCGGTGTAAGCCCGTAGTGCATCGCACCGAGAGCAGCCCTGTTGGCAAGCCACACTCTGTCACGGATATGATACATCCAGCAGTCACGCATCTGGGCATAGGTAGGACGGACGCCGTTCTTCTCCATCATCAGCAGATACATATACTCGACGTCAGTGTCGTCATCGGAGAACGCCCCGTCGACAGCAGCCATCTTCCTCATGGCCTTGTTCCACACGAACGGGCCTTCGCCAGGCTCATCGACGAACTTGTTTTCATATTCAAGCCCGTATATGTTGCCGACCATCTGCCCGAGCCAAGCCCCGGCAATCTTGCTTCTGAGTTCAGTGTACGATATTTCTTTTTCAGCCGGCTTCGTAGTGCAGGCATACAGCAGAGTACCTGCAGCCAAAAAGGCAAGTACAGTCTTAATTCTTGTCATCTGGATTCAGTTTATCAGTCTACCTGTAGCCATCGTTCTGTTCGAGTTTAGGGTTGTCGCCCATTCTCAGGTCAGGGACAGGCAGAAGTTTCATATAGGATTGTCCGGCATTCTTCGCCCACCACGCATCGGTATACTTCCCGAACCTTATGAGGTCCTGACGGGACCATCCTTCAAGAGCGAGTTCGTGCTGCCTCTCAAGAAGCAGTCTGTCGAGTGTAAGGTCGCCTGCGGAAAGAGGTTCCAGACCGGCCCGTTCCCGGATTCTGCCAAATTCAGGAACGGAAGCTGCCTCGGATGCACGTCCCTGACGAACAAGAGCCTCGACATACATCAGCACCACGTCAGAATATCTCATCAGATAAAAGTCATTCTCCATCGAAATCTTGTAGGAAGTGAGCGTGCCGTCTGTCTGGTAAGGCCATTTGATAATTCTCGCACCGTCAAGGCGGTCAAGTCCGGCAGTGTATTTTGATGCATCTATAGGTGACGGATTGAGGATATAGTCACGGTTCTCGACACCACCGGCTGTAACCACCTTATATTGGTATTTTCTGCCTTCCGGAGTGTACACCTGTCCGTGAAGCCATGTCAAATCCCGACGGAGGTCACCAGACTCATAAGAGTCGAAGAAATCCGGCTGGGCTATCAGAGAACCATTCCACGACTCCCCTATGTTGAAGCAGGTCTGGAGATCCTCGTTGAAGGTCATCACATAAATATAGAAAGCATTGTTGGTGTAGACACTGCTGTGAGGAATGGCAAATATGGCTTCAGAACCGTTTTCGTTGTGGATGGCGAAATTCTCGGCATAGGTTTCAGACAAAGAGTACTGACCTCCGTCCATAATGGCCTTGCAGACCGTTTCAGCATCATTGTATCGAGCCGTTCCCGTCCATTCTTCCGAGTTGAGATAAATCTTGGCGAGAAGGAACTGGGCCGTGCCTTTAGTAACCCTGCCGTAAGTGCTTGAAGAGACGGTTTCGTCCAAAGCATCGATATTTTCATTTATCTCCCTTTCAAGGAACTCCAGCATGAACTTCCTGTCCTTCGGATCCGGATAGTCAGTAGTATTCTTGTCCACGGAATAAGGCACGGTGCCCCAGCAGTCCACGGCGAGAAGATAGTAATATGCCCTGAGCACCTTGATCTCAGCTATGTTCTTGAGGACGGTCTCAGACTGGTTGGCAGTTTTCTGCAATTCGTTCAAGGCATCGTTGCAGGCTGCGATACCGTCAAAACAGAAGTCCCACGCACAGCGGACAAGTTTGTTTCCGACGGTGATCTCATGTCTCTGGAGTTCGCCGTAACGCGCCTCCGCCCAGCTTCCGTTATAGGCCTTTGCAATTGCCGCCTCGTTGCTCAGCTGCATGATCATAGTGAGCATGCTCTGCTCGGAACCCCATGTCTGAAGTGCCGTATAAGGTCTGGCAGTGTAGAGGGCCACGTTGGAGTCTTCCTTAAGAAAATCGTCCTTCGGAATCCTGGAAAATATCTCTTCGTCCAAGTTCGTACAGCACGGAGCCAGTACGGCTGCCGCCATCAACATTATATTTATTCTTTTCATCGTAAAATCGTTTAATAATGTATTCTCGTCAGAACTTGATGCTTGCACCGAAAGTGAATACCCTGGTGCGAGGATAATAGCTCAGGCCCTCGATACCAGGAGCAAGACCGGTCCTGCTCACTTCAGGGTCTACGCCCTTATAGCCGGTGAGGACGAACAGATTCTGGCCTGTCAGTGAAAAAGCGAGGTACTTGACAATCCTGCGGTTCTTCAAAGGCACATTGTAAGAGAGCGTAAGGTTGTCCAACTTCAGGAATGAGGCGTCTTCAAGATATCGTGAACAGTAGACTGTCTTGCCGGTATATTCAGGCTCGTCCAGCCAGCTCGCGAGAACATTCTTCAGACCGAACTCATTGACGGATTCATAAACTGCCCTCATCTGGTTGAAAGCCTTGCCTCCTATCGATGCGCGGAAAGTCGCGCTGAGAGTGAAGTCCCACAATTTTACGTTGTTGCTCCAGCCGAGGTCACACACAGGATATGCACTGCCGAGCTTGACCCATTCCTTTTCGGACGACTGGGTCACCTTTATCGAACCGCTGCTACGGATTTCCTCGAATTCAGGACCATAGAAAGTTCCTATGCTCTCGCCTTCGATAAGTCTCTGGCTATAGCATGCGAGAGGGGAGTTCAGCCAGCCGATGCGGTATTCCTGACCGGCAAACTGGTCATTGGTGAAGGAAACAAGTTTGTTGTCGTTGTGGGAGAAAGTGAGGGATGTCATCCACGTGGCGTGCTTTGTCTGTACCGGGATGGCATTGAGAGTGATTTCGACACCGCTGTTGCTGATTTTTCCGACATTGGTAAATAGAGTCGAATAATCATAAGGAGGCACCGGAACGGTGTAATCGTAGAGAAGATCCGTCGTAAGACGGTAATAGTAGTCTATCGTACCGCTGAGACGGCCTTTGAGGAATGAGAAATCGAGACCTACGTTGTATTCAGACTTTTTCTCCCAAGAAAGATCAGGATTGGCATTGCTTGCAGGAGCATAGGCAGTGGACCATTGTCCGTCATAATAGAAATTGCCGTTGGTCTTGACGAGGAATAGAGACTTGTAATTTTCGAAGTCCTGGTTGCCGGTCATTCCGAATCCGGCCCTGAGTTTGAGTTCGTCAAGCCACTTGACGTCTTTCAGGAAGTTTTCCTGGGATATGCGCCAGCCTAAGCTGACAGCTGGGAACCATCCCCATTTGTTGTTCGCTCCAAAACGGCTTGAACCGTCACGGCGAAGAGATACTGAAGCGATGTACTTTTCGGCGTAATTGTACATTACCCTGCCGAAAAACGCTATGTACCGGTTGGATTCCTTGTAGGAATCCATCGAGGCGTTACCGCTTAATAGAGCCTTCCCCCCCCCCGATGTTATTCACGCCGAACCAGTCGGTGTCAAAGCCGTAATTATAGAGAGAGGACTCATCCGAAACCTGCTGTTCGTAGGAGTAACCGAGAATGGCCTGCACGGAATGTTCACCGAAAGTGTTCGCATACTGGATTGTGCTTTCGTACTGCACGTCCGAGTTGCGTTTGTTGCCTATTTCGGCAGAACCGTTCAAGCCCCATTCGCCCGGATAATACTTGGTCTTGTAGTCGGTAGAACGTAAATTGCGCATTGTCCAGCTTACGAAATTGTCCCATTTCAAGCCCTTGACCGGCAGGATATTAAGAGTCGCACGTGTGTTTGCCGACACAAAATCCACATCATAGTTGTTGCTGCGTTCCTTCAGCATCGCCACAGGATTATAATAGTCCATGGAACTGACCGTATAGTAGCCGCCGTGTTCGGTATCGGTCTCGTCATAC
Organism: uncultured Bacteroidales bacterium; assembly: GCA_902461985.1. Classification (GTDB taxonomy): domain Bacteria; phylum Bacteroidota; class Bacteroidia; order Bacteroidales; family UBA932; genus Cryptobacteroides. The sequence continues at coordinate 8,633 of CABQAB010000052.1, forward strand.
ACAGGCTCGGTAGGGTTGTGGAAGAATGCCTGACGGAAGATACCGGTACGTGTGCCGTTGTATTTCCGTTTGGCATAGCTAAGGTTATAGTCGAAAGTAAGCCATCCTTCCACGGCTTCCTGATGAATATTCGTCTTCATCAGATATTTCTGCGCATCATTATTCCTGAGCAGACCCTGATTTTGCTCCACATTAAGCGTAGTTCTGTGTGAAAAATGCTCGGAACCTCCGGCAACAGCCAATGAATGGCGGTGAGATACCGGAGTGCGGGTCACTTCATCAAACCAGTCGGTTTCGGCGCCATAAAGCGAAGCGGAAGCCGTAGGAATATAGTTGTCAACAGTATATTTGAACTGCTCCGCGGTCATAGGGACTGCGCGGGACAACAGAGTCTGGACTGAAACCTGACCGTCATATTCAACGGAGGTTTTGCCTGCCTTCGCCCTTTTAGTGCTTATGATTATGACACCGTTGGTGCCCCGTGTTCCGTAAATCGCAGCGGCAGAGCCATCTTTGAGAACATCAATGCTCTCCACCTCCTGGAAATTGATGCTGTTCAGATCCGCTCCGCTGACTCCGTCTATAATGATAAGCGGACCCTGACCGGCCGAGAGAGTATTTGTACCCCTGAGAAGTATTTCCATTGAAGCGTTCGGATCAGCTCCGTTCGGATTGGTTATGGAAAGGCCGGCGACCTTGCCCTGAAGCATGGCGGAAGCGTCGGAGAATGCTCCCTTGTCGAAGTCGTCGCCGCGGAGACTGGTAACGGAACCTGTGATTTCCTTCTTTGTAGACGTACCGTAACCGATTACAACGGTCTCGTCCAAAAGGGTGGCCGCCGAAGGATGAAGAGAGATAGTAATGGCTTTACCACCATCTACGGTAACACTGAGGTCGTCATATCCGAGGTAAGACACGTTCAGAGTCTCCCCTGAAGCAGCATTGATTGAAAATGAACCGTCCGATTCGGTTATGGAATACTTCTGGGTCCCGGGCACTACAACGGTCGCGCCTGTCATAGGCTGCCCGTTTTCATCCAGTACGACTCCCTTGATAGTCTGGCTCTGGGCCGAAAGAGAAAGAGCACATCCGGCTGTCAAAGCGAGAACAGATAGAATCCTTTTCATCATAGTAGTTTTAATTCATTGAAGACGCAGCGATTATGCAGGCGAGGCCGGCTATGAAGAGGCAGAACATGAGGGCGAGAAGGCCGTAGACGAGCTTGCTTGAACCCCTGAATTCTTTCCAGATGAACACGCCCCAGATGGCGGCAACCATAGGTGCGCCCTGGCCGAGAGCATAGGAAACGGATGCGCCGGCCTTGCCGGATGCGATGTAGCTGAAAGCGGTGCCGAGACACCAGATGC
>CABQAB010000053.1 GCA_902461985.1 uncultured Bacteroidales bacterium
CCTTTTGACCATCAGTGCTCCGCGAGGCAGAAGCTTGCCGGCAGATGCGCGTGAAACACCTCGTTCAAGGTCACCTATATCCGAAATCAATGAGCGCAGTTCCGCCAACTTTTCAGGGTCGGAAACAAAGGCCTGCACAATGTCCTGACGCTCTTTCAGTTCATCCAAGTCCATAATCGGCAGGGCAAGCCAGTTACGGAGCAGACGCGCCCCCATAGGGCTTGAAGTCCTGTCAATCACGTCAATCAGACTTACGCCGTCCTTGCCTGCGCCGCTTGAGAAGATTTCCAGGTTGCGCAGAGTGAACTGGTCCATCCAGACATAACGGTCACCGTCAATGCGCGACATAGAACAGATGTTGCTCAGCCCCGTATGCTGGGTCTGTTCCAGATAGATGAGCAAAGCTCCTGCTGAAGTGATTCCAAGAGCGTAATTGTCGACTGCGAAGCCTTTGAGAGAGTCTACACGGAGCTGTTTTTTCAGTTTTTCGACCGAGTTGTCATAGACAAAAGCCCATTCTTCCAAAGTGGATATATAATACTTGTCCCCTATTCTCTCTTTCAGCCCCTTCGCATAATCCCTCTGCACCAAAAGTTCTTTCGGATTGAATGAGTCCAGAAGGTTGAGTATATAGTCGAGTTTGCCTTCTGCGACCTGGAATGTACCCGTGGACACGTCTAAAAACGCCGCTCCGCAATTATCCTTGTAGAAAGTCAGTCCGGCTATGAAATTGTTCTCTTTCTGTTCGAGCAGCTGTTCGTTGAATGCCACTCCCGGGGTGACAACTTCGGTAATGCCTCGCTTGACTATGTTTTTAGTCAGTTTCGGGTCTTCGAGCTGGTCGCATACTGCCACTTTGTAGCCCGCACGCACGAGCCGGGGAAGGTAGCTGTCTATGGAATGGAAGGGGAAACCGGCCATAGGTATCGAATCAGGGGCGGAGTTGGAACGTCTTGTGAGCACGAGACCGAGGACCTTGCTCGCGAGCACCGCATCCTCGCCGTAAGTTTCGTAGAAGTCCCCGCATCTGAACAGGAGCAAAGCTTCCGGATGCTGGGCCTTGACAGCGAAATACTGCTTCATCATCGGGGTAAGACCTGAATTGTCTTTTGCCATAAGTCTTTTCAATTTGAACCTGCTAATTTAGTCACAAAACGCGAAACGGGCAAAAAACATGGGCGGTGCTTTTCTCAAAAATCTTATTCTTATTGATGCAGTTTATTTTTTTTCATATTACTAAAAACACTACTTTTGTCAGGATATACGTCCGAAAAATGAAAAGAGTACTGATAATCTCATATTATTGGCCTCCGTCAGGCGGTTCAGGGGTACAGAGATGGGTGAAATTCGCGAAATTCCTTCCGGAATACGGCTGGAAGCCCGTAATCTATACACCGGAGAACCCGGACCTGACCATCTACGATTATTCTCTCATGGAGGAAGTGTCCGAAGAAGCGGAGATTGTCAGGCGCAGGATATTTGAACCATACGGGGTTCTGAGGGCGTTGAGCGGAGGAAGGAAGTCTCCTGTGGAAAAGCGCAGCAATGCTCCGGACGCCGTCGTCACTCCTATTAACTCCCAGAAGAAGAGTTTTCTCCAGAACATGGTGCTGTGGATAAGAGGCAATCTTTTCATCCCCGACCCGCGCTGCTTCTGGATTCTGCCTTCAGCAGTATTCCTGAAAAAATATCTGCGGGAACATCCCGTGGACGTCATCGTGAGTACGGGACCGCCACATTCCATGCATCTTATCGCCCGCAGGGTCGCGCTTGCCACCGGCATCCCCTGGGTGGCTGACTTCCGTGACCCATGGACTAAGATGTTCTATTTCAAACATCTGAAACTCACTGCTTTAAGCCGCAGAATCCACCGTAGGCTCGAAAAGAAGGTGCTGGATGACGCCACTGTAATCGTTTCTGTGACTCCGCGGGTGCAGGAAGAGTTCAGGAGCATGACTTCGACCCCTGTAGAACTGATTACCAACGGCTACGACGAGGCTGATTTCGCCAATGCCCTGGAGGTCCTGGGAGTGTCCGAGCAGGAATTCGGCAGCGGAAATGACAGTCGTTTCACCATAGTCCATACGGGCGTTTTCGCTTCGGACGGCAATCCGGAAACACTGTGGAAAGTGCTTGCGAAAATCGCCGGGGACTGCCCGGAATTCCGTGAGAAACTGCAAATCAGGCTTGTAGGCAAGACCGACATCCAGATTGTCGAGTCCATAGAGGCGGCCGGGCTTGGCAGAAATACCGAAAACCTCGGCTATGTCAGCCATGAAACCGCCGTGCTGGAGCAGTGCAAGGCGAGCGTGCTGATTCTTCCTCTGCGCAAAGAGCCTGAATACAAATCGGTGCTTCCCGGCAAACTTTTCGAATACCTCGCATCCCGCAGGCCTGTAATAGGCATAGGTGATCCTGACAGCGTGATGGCCAAGTTCGTTGAGGACGCCAAGGCAGGCAGGACTTATGACTGGGAGGACGCTGCGGGTCTTGAAAATGAAATACGCCGTTGCTGGGCTCTTTTCCGCGAAGGGAAACTCCCGGACAGCAAAGAAGATATAGAAAAATATTCGCGCAGACGTCTGTGCCGGACAATGGCCGGTCTGTTCGATTCGTTAAAAAAGTAGAAGTAACCATGCAGAACAAGTTTTTTCAAAACAAAATCTGGAAGAATGTATTGATATACCTCGGAATAGTGCTGCTGTTCCTCGTCCTTTCCTATCTGCTTGTGCCCCAGGTGCTGAGCGGGAAAATAGTGAACCAGGGGGATATATCCTCATGGAAAGGCATGTCAAACGAGGCTGTGACCTACAATGCGGCCCATCCTGAAGACAAGACCCGCTGGACGGACTCCATGTTCGGGGGTATGCCGACGACAGGAACGATAGACGATTATGACGGCGACTGGACCAAGTGGCTCTACGACCTGCTTCTGACAGGCAGGCGTCCGGCGACCTATTTCTTCATAGCCTTGCTCGGAGGTTTCCTGCTCCTGCTTTCATTCGGTGCAGGACTGATTCCGGCGGTCGGAGGGGCTGTCGCAATTGCGTTCTGCTCCTACAATATGCAGATTATACAAGTTGGACATAATACCAAAATGCAGGCGATTGCCTATTTCCCGTGGGTGCTCGCGGCCGTTGTCTACACTTACCGCTGCGCCATGGCTTCTCCGGGAGGGTTGAGTCCCGCGGAATCTGAAAGCCGGAGCCTTTCAGGGACGAAAGCCTGGCTTCCCAAGACCTTGTTCGCGTCTGTGCTTTTCGCCCTTGCCCTGAGTTTCCAGATCAAGGCCAACCACCCTCAGATTACCTACTATCTTGCAATAGTGATTTTCATCTATGCGCTTACTCTGGTGGTCTGGACTTTCGTGAAAAAAGATGGCAGGAAACAGCGTATAGGGCGGTTTTTTACGGCTTCGGCCCTGCTACTCACAATCGGCTGCATAGGCATCGCCACCAACGCCAACAAGCTCCTGCCGGTTTATGAATATTCTTCCTACACCATGAGGGGCGGTTCGGAACTTGCGGCGGAAAACGCCTCCGGGGACGCTTCAGCAAAGGGAAATGCGGACGGACTGGACATAGAATATGCCACTGCCTGGTCCTACGGCATAAACGAGATGCCCAACCTGCTGATTCCATCCTTCAACGGAGAGGCCTCGGCCTGCAGTCCGCGCCTGAAAGACGGGGCAACGGAAAAACTGCTGCGCCGTGCCGGACAGCCGAACGTAAAAGAGACCGTGAAGGCTCTGCCTATGTACTGGGGCCCCCAGCCGTTCACTGCCGGGCCTATGTACCTCGGTGCGGTTACTATTTTCCTTTTCGTCCTCGGTCTGATTCTGCTCAAGGGCAAGGACAGAATATGGATTGCAATAGCCTCCGTAATCGCCGTTTTCCTCGCCTGGGGCAACCATTTCATGTGGTTTACTGAACTGTGGTTCCGCTATGCCCCTATGTACAGCAAATTCAGGACTGTGTCCATGGCCTTGACTGTGCTGCAGGTGACTGTGCCTTTGTTGGGATTTCTCTGTGTGGACAAGATTATCAAAGAGGAAATCGACAAAAAACGCATAATGAAGGCTCTCTGGTGGGCTTTCGGTATCGTAGGAGGTTTCTGTCTGCTGTTCGCGCTGTTCCCGTCCCTTGCCGGCAGTTTCACTTCGGCTGAAAAGGACCGGTGGTATGCCGATGTCCTTGTGGATGCATTCAAGGAAGACCGCATGGCCATGCTCCGCAACGATGCCCTGAGAAGTCTCTTGTTCGTGACAGTAACCGCCGCTATTCTGCTGTGGGCATTTAAAGCCAAAGAGCCTTTCGCCGCAAAAGGCAGACTTTACATTTCAGGGGTCTGCATCGTGGCGGTCGTATGGTTCGATATGTTCTCTGTCGGCAGACGCTACCTCAATTCCGACCATTTCATATCTCCGAAAAAATGGGAGGCCCAGTTCAGGGAAAGGCCTGTTGACAAACTCATACTCAGAGACAAAGATCTGTCCTACAGGGTCCTGGACCTGAGCGTAAGCACATTCAACGATGCGCATCAATGTTTCCGTCACAAGTGCATAGGCGGTTACAGCCCTATAAAGATGCAGAGATATCAGGACCTTATAGAAAGATATATCTCCCCTGAAATAGACCGGCTTGGAAGGCTGGCCCGGACTTGTGGGGAAACGGCTGAATTAGAGGAGAATTTCCCGTATCTTCCTGTGATTTCCATGCTGAACGGACGTTATGTGATTCCGGGAGGTGAACTGATTCCGTCGGATGGAGATCTCGTGCCGGCCTTGAATCCATATGCTTTCGGCAACTGCTGGTTTGTGGACGGTTTCCGTCTTGAGGAGACTGTAAACGGCGAATTCAATGCCCTCGCGACTACGGATCTTCGAACTACGGCTGTCTTGGGCCCTGATTTCAGACACATTGAGTATGTGAAGCCTGAAATGCTTTCCGATGACGACTATATTGAACTGACCTCCTATGAACCTAACGAACTGCATTATGAGTGCGGTCTTTCAGGCGAGAGGGCGGTTGTTTTCAGTGAAATATATTACCCGAGCGGCTGGAAGGCATGGATAGGTCCCAAGGGCGGTGTGGGGCAGACTGAGGGCAGCCGCTTTGTGCCTTCCGAAAACGCCGTGGCTGCCGAACTGTTCCGGGCAGACTGGACTCTGAGGGGAATGACAGTGCCGGAAGGGGAGTGGGAAATAGTCATGCGCTTCGAGCCTGAATCGTATATTGTCGGGGAAAAAATATCTTTGGCAAGTTCGCTCACGCTGATTCTTCTCGTCCTGCTTTCAGGAGGTTTTGCCATCGTCTGCAGGCGCCGTGCCGCTTGATCGTGCCGTATCGAGAAGACAAAATGGCAAAAGACTCGTATAGGAATCTGAACGTCAGAATAGAAAGTTATGGAAATATGTATTATAGCCGCAGTGGCCTCCGACGGGGCTATAGGCAAGGATAACAGGCTGCTGTGGCATCTTCCCGGGGATATGAAGCATTTCAAGGAAGTGACTATGGGCTGTCCCGTGATTATGGGACGGAAAACCTTTGAATCCATAGGCAGGCCGCTGCCCGGCAGGCGGAATATCATAGTTTCGCGGAGTATGAAAGAGAAAGAAATCAGAATTCCGCGGGAAGGCAAGCCTGATTTCGTGGCTGAAACTGCTCCCCACCTGCTGGCGGCCTTGGATGCAGTTCGCTCCGCAGCCGAAACTGTCCAGGCCGGTGCTTCACCTGCTACCAGTTCCATAGCTAAAACTGTCCAGGCCGGTGCTTCACCTGCCGTCCGCTTTTCCGGTACGACAGTCTCGTCTGCCGCAGACAATGCCCTGGGAGAATGCTTCATAATAGGCGGGGCAAGCCTCTATGCCGAAGCACTCCCGCTCGCAGACAAACTTTACTTGACCGAAATCCAGACCGCAGCTCCTGATGCCGACACCTTTTTCCCTGAAATCGACCGCACCGTCTGGCAGGAAACCTCACGCAGCCCCATGCACAAGGAAAACGACATCACTTACACATTCGTTACATACTCCCGCCGGAAATGATTCCGGTCTGACTTTTCAGGATCTGGAGTTGTCTCCAACTTATCTGATACGGGATTCCGCCCAGTCGGCATCGATGTGGACAAAGCCGTCTGCAGGCCTGACGGACGGATTGCGTTCCAGGATGCCCGCACAGTCTTCATAGACATTCCAGCCTATTTTCATCCCCACCATCTGGCCGTTCTTCGGGAAACTCAGCACTATGCTCCTGTCGTCTCCCGTGCCCTCGATCCTGTAAAACCTCAATACAGGGATTTCGCTCTGGCCGTCCTTTCCTTTCATTTCGTTGCGGATGACCCATTTCGTGAACTCGACAACCACATCGTCCAGTCCAGCTTCGTCAATCAGCACTTTCTCCATGAGTTCGCCCATATTCCTGACCAGACGCAATCTGTAATCGCCCATGGAGCGGGTGTGGTTGGTTATGGCGGTCATCTGCGCTTCGGACAAATCCTCGTCCGACACCATCCAGAGCATCAGTTTCCTTTCAGGGTCGTGGTACAGGGTCTCATATTTCGCAAGATTGACACTCCCGCAATGGGGACATTCCCACAGAAAGAGAGACCCGTCCCTCACTTTTTCCTTCAGTTCGGGGTTTTCGGCGACATTGATGCTTTTGTAGACAGGGACGACCGTGTTCTGTCCGCATTTCGGACATACCGCATTTGAATTGACTTGTATTGACATATCAGAACATACTTATATTACCATACTGAATACAGAATCTGTATCAACATATCAGAACATATTTATACTGAATACAGGACCAATATAATACCTGGAAATCTTCGTGCCGAGGGCATTGCCGAGATTGTCTATTCCTTTCCATCCCGGCGCTCCGTTGAAATCGACCCTTATGCCGATCTGGCAGGGTATAATCAGCCAGAGAACACACTCTATATCCACGGCAAGATCGAAGCCATAGCTCATCAAAGTCCCGCAACCCTTCGTGCCGGCAGCCATTTCCGCCTTGTTGAACAAGCTGCAGTCGAAATGTGGGGTGAGCAGCATGCGCCTGAAATAGAGACAGCTCCAGAGCAGAGACCTGTCGCCTATGTAAATCGGAATGGAATAGTCTGCGGAGAGTTTCCAGAGATTGTCGGTGCGGGATGTGAGAGCCGACCTGAGATTTGCGTCCTGCAAGCCTCTCGGAAGTATGTCCACCATGCTTGAACGGAAAGGTGCGCCGTCGTAGGATTTGCCGTTCTCTATGCTCGGAATCCTGCCCTGCCACATTCCGCTCACTCTCAGCCCCTGTTCCGGCAGAACTCCCGGAAAATACCCGTAGGCGTAGCCGAAAGCCGTGGGCGACATCCAGTGAGTCATGCCCAAAGGCAGACTTACGCCAGCCTGCAGACCGCCGCCCCAACGCGGAAAGGCAGCTGCAGTGGTGGTCGGAAGCAGAGTGTAATAACTCAGCGTCGCTGACAGATTCTGTCTCGGCAGGTTTTTCAGAGATTGCATCTTTCCGGTATAGACCGGCTGTGAAGTGCCTCCGTCGACGGTAACTCCTGGGCGCAGGAAACTGTCTGTACTGAAGACGTATGCGTTGGCGTCCCTCCAGTCATTGCTGATGCTGTAGCTCAGGCGCGGAGTGAGTCCGGAAGACCAGCCCCCGTGGGAGAATCTGAAAGGAATGTATGCGCTGAGGCTTCCGCTGACGTTAGGCACCGAAGGCTGCGCTTTCTCCGAATATCTGACAGTGTAGCCATTCCCGTTTACCTGCTGCAGAACCACCTGTCCCTGCCTCGCAGCCCTGTCGTTGAAGTCCAGGTCCAGCTCGAACACCGGATAGAGACCGCTGTACTTGAGGTGCAGATGGGCGGAATTGCGCCATCTGGATTTGTCGTAGGTGTCCGGATGGATGGCATAGCCGGCTATCCCTGAAAAGGTTCCTAAGCGGTTCTGCATTACCGCAGTCGCACCGAGACGGAGATTCTGGAAAATGTCGTCTCCCAAATCGTTCATCAGCGCCGGGATGTTAGCGTAGAAAGGTGCCCAGGAATGTATATTGAACAGATGAGGGAATTTGTGGTAGCGTTTCGGAGCGGAAATCTGCATCGTGTCCACCCGCGTGGCTTCGTGTGCGATGAAATCAGGGTCTCCGTAAAGTTTTTCGGCCCTGCGCCTTGCCTGTACCGACAGTTTTTCGGCTATAGGCCATTCGTAACGCTCGTTCCAGTCCGCTTCCCTGACCGTCAGTTCGGAAACAGGGGTCCGGCAGACCATCTGTCCTTTCAGGGTCATGGATGAATAATAGACATATTCGTAGCCGGAGTCAAAACAATAGTCCTTGCCCCCGTATCGGGTTGAAGTCAGCTGCCTGAGTTTGCCGTCCTCCAATGAAAGCGCATAAAATTCGTTCACTCCGGTCCTGTCGGAAGTGAAAAGCACATATTCCGCGTCCGTGTGCATGTTTTCAATCTGGACCGGGGACGGCGGCAGCAGCGTTGTCCATTCCGTTCCTGCCGAATTCAGGTCTATCTCATATATTCCCGTTCCCCCGGCAGAAATTCCCGTGGCGCAGAGCCTGTCCTGTCCCGCCCATGCCAAATCAGTAAGCTGCAGGCTGTCAGGAACTGCATATTTTCTGATTTCCTGCCCTTCTTCGCTCAGGCTCAGAAAACATCCGCCCTCCGGTCTGATTCCGATTGAGGCTATTTTCATCGCATCCTGGGCTATGGCAGGATTGTAGTCCCATTCTCCGCTTTTGAGTGTCTTTATCCGGAAATCATCCAAATCGGCATATTTCAAATCGGAAGTGTAGCGGAGAGTCCAGCGGGCGTCCGGCACCGATTCGCTCCAGTAGAGGCGGTTGGAGTGCGGACAATGCGAAAACCGGCCGCTGTTGCCGTTGAAGTAGCTGACGAATTCCTCTTCCATGTCGTCTATGTCTATGCACACCAGTTTCCAGTTGTCGTTGTGACCGTGTTTGAGTGCGTAGAGCTTGTCGTCCACTATGGTCAGATTTTCGTAGTCTGCCGTTTTCCTCGGTTCTGCAGTGATGATTTCCACCGGCATATATGGGCGTCTGAGTTCGGCGTCATGTCGCCATGCGCTTGTGACACTGTCCCTTATGGCGGGAAACGAATTCACGAGGTCCTTGCCTGTGGTGTTCTTTGCTATGACCTCCCTCACGTCGAAACGGAAAAAATGGCGGGAGGCATAGTCTAAATATTCCGCGGTGTAGTCATCCCTGTCGTAGAGCCACCTCATGCCTCCGTAAGTCAGATAGCCGAGGGCGTACCAGTCAGGAGTGTATTTTTTCTGCGAGCCGTATCTCCACTGGTCCCAGTCCCTGAGGTCTCCCTGGTCGAAACTCACCATATAATAGTTGAGGAAATCCGCCTTGCGTCCCCTTCCGGACTTAGTCAATTCTGTTTCGGCAATCACGGCATCGCCTTCGAGGAAGGAGGACTCGGTGTAGATTCCGGCGGTGAGTCCGTTCCACATTTCCCCGAAAAACCATCCTATGACGCCCTGTGTGTGGTCAAGTCCGAACTGCATCTGGCTTATGTGCCTTGATTCGTGGACTGCTAACTGGTCTATCCACGGATGCGCTTCCGTGCCGTAAATCTGGGGAATGGTGAACGCGTCCATCCTCTTCGGAGCCCACGCGACCGAGCCGTTCGAGACTGCGTTCTGGGAATGGAGCACGACTGGCATCTTTCCTCTTGTCTTTTCTCCCGGGATGTAGCCGGCAGTCAGTCCAACGGGTCTGCGGAACCGTTCCAATGCCCTGGCATATTCTCTTGCAAGTGAATCCAGTCCCTTGGGATAGATGACTTTATAGTTCTCGGACTCGATGCTGTACCAGCGGCTGAACTTGTCGTCCCCTGCGGTGTAGAACT